>CAZVMY010000012.1:0-18652 GCA_964628955.1 uncultured Methylocystis sp. | reverse complement strand
CTGACGACCGGCCCGGAAATCTGGGCCCAGACCGAGGGCAACGTGGACGGTTTCATCTGCGCCGTCGGCAGCGGCGGCACGCTGGCCGGCGTCGGGCTGGCGCTGAAGGCGCTTAACCCCTCGATCACGATCGGCCTCGCCGATCCGATGGGTGCGGCCCTCTACGCCTGGTACACGACGGGCGAACTGAAGTCGTCGGGCTCCTCGATCACCGAGGGCATCGGCCAGGGCCGGATCACGCGGAACATCGAGGGGATGCCGGTCGACGTCGCCTTCCAGATTCCCGACGAGGAGGCCATCCCGCTGACCTTCGACCTGCTGGAACAGGAAGGCCTGTCGCTCGGCGGCTCGTCCGGCATCAACGTCGCCGGAGCGATCCGGCTGGCGAAACATCTGGGGCCGGGCAAAACGATCGTCACGATCCTGTGCGACGGCGGTTCGCGCTATGCCTCGAAGCTGTACGACCCGCTGTTCCTCGCCTCCAAGGGCCTGCCGGTGCCGAAATGGCTGACGCGCGACGGGCGCCCGTCGGCCGATCTCGTCTGAGGGCCGATGGACGCGATCGACCGCAAGATCCTGACCGAGCTGCAGGCCGACGCGAACATCTCGATCGCGGAACTCGCCGACCGGGTCGGCCTGTCGCAGACGCCGTGCTGGAAGCGCATCCAGAAGCTGGAAGCGGGCGGCGTGATCCTGCGCCGGGTCGCGCTGGTCGCGCCCGAGAAGATCGGTCTCGGTCTCACGGTCTTCGTCTCGATCGAGACGTCGGACCATTCCGGCCCCTGGCTGCAGCGATTCGCCGCCACCGTCTCGGCCATGCCCGAGGTGATGGAACTCTACCGCATGGCCGGCGACGTCGACTACATGCTGCGCGTCGTCGTGGCCGACATGGCGGCCTACGACGGCTTCTACAAGCGGCTGATCGAGTCGATCCCGCTCAAGAACGTCACCTCGCGCTTCGCCATGGAGCGGGTGAAGTCGACGACGGCGTTCCTCGTGCCTCCGATGCCGCGGGTTGAGTGAGCGGGCTGCTCAGAGATACCGCGCGGCGTCCATGCGCTGATGCAGGATGCGGACGATCTCGATGCCGCCGAGTGTCGAACGCAAAAACAGCACATGCGATCCGACGGGGTAACGCCTGTAGCCCGGGCGAACGTCATCGCACGACCGGGCGAGCGCTGGCCGAGCGGCCACGGCTTCGACCGCCGTCTTGATCTGGCGGAGATAGAGTTCTGGCTGATCGACCGACCACGTCGCCGACGTGTAGGTCCAGATCGCGTCGAGATCGGCTCGGCCACGGGGGGATAGCGTGAAGCCCGTCATCGACCGGATATGTGCGATCCGCGCTTCAGGGCGATGAAAGCTTCAAAATCAAACGGCGCGGCCGGTCCGCTCTGCTCGCCTTCGATCAGTGCGGCCCGAAGCGCCTCGAGCCGCGCCTCCTCCTGTTCGAGGAGCCTGAGACCGGCGCGCACGACGTCGCTGGCGCTGGCGCTGGCGTAACGCCCCTCGGCGACGCATCCCTCGATGAACCCCGAGAAATGCTCGCCGAGGCTGAACGACGTATTCTTGGACATCTTCGAGCGAATACCAAGATATGGTATGACCTGCAAGACACGCCCGTCCGGGCGGATCGCTCCGCCCGGACGAGGAACCGGTTACGCCGCGAGCGAGGCGTTCTGCGGAAAGAGGTGCTTGCGTGCCTCTTCGTCCATCTCGGTCTTGAACGTGTACTTTTCGCGCAGTGCGCTGGCGCGTTCCGCAGCAGGCCGGGCGCTCACCTCATCGAACAGCCGCTTGACGTTGGGGAACTTGTCCCAGGCGTCTGCACCCAGCACGAACGGGAGCGCGCGGGCCCAGCCCCAGAGCGACATGTCTATGATCGAGTACGCGCCCCCGACCATGTAAGGCCGGTCGGCGAGATGGCGATCGAGGATGCCGTAATGCCGCTCGACCTCGTGGACGTAGCGGTTGACCGCGTAGGGGAGCTGCTCCGGCGCGAAGTGCTTGAAATGCACGGCCTGGCCCGAATAGGGGCCGACGCCGCTGGCGATGAACATCAGCCACGAGAGCATCTCGCTGCGATACTCGGCCGCCGGCAGGAACTTGCCGGTCTTCTCGGCGAGATAGAGCAGTATCGCGTTGCTGTCGAAGACGCGGACGCCGTCGTCGGTGATCGCCGGCGTCTTGGCGTTCGGATTGACCTCTAGGAACGACGGCGCGAACTGCTCGCCCTTCCGGGTGTCGACCGGGACCACCTCGTAGGGCAGGCCGGCTTCCTCGAGCAGCAGGGCAACCTTCGCCGGGTTTGGCGACGGGTGATAGTAAAGCTTGATCATCGGAGCATCCCTTCTGTGCGCAGCGCTCTGCGACGGAGACCGCGGCACCGTCGCCGGAAGGCTCGCAATGTCAAGGCCGCGTCAATCTTGCATTCACGCAATCCGAAAAACCTCGGTCCACGATCGCGATGGCAGGGAGCCGGCTTACCACCGCCTTAAGGACGCGCTGTTACTGAAGCTCCATCTCGCGGGCGGCCTCATGCCCGGATACAATGGCTGGAACGGCTCCACGTGGCAGGTCCGGAACGAACTTCCCTCGACGAAGGCGCGGTCGTTGCCGCACTGACTCCGCCTGCACTCGCGGCCGGCGGAACGCTGACCATCGGCCCGCCCGAGCCCGGTCAAGTAAAGTTGATCGAGATCGGCTCGGCCGTCGCGCTGCGCTTCGATTTCCCGATCGAAGCCTGCCGGATCGCCATCCTCGACATCGACGCCGTGCTCGTCTTCCCCAACGGCGGCAAGCTCATCCTGCCGGCGCTGGCCCTGCAGATGGTCTCGGCCGATCCACCAAAGCTGCTGTTCGGCAGCATCGACGTCAGCGCACAGGAGTTCATCGCCAGCGTCGGCGACCTGCGGCTGGCCGAGCAGCTGCCGCAGATTGCCGTGTCGGACAGCCTCCAGCCGAAACCGGGACCCGAGATTCCCCCACCCATTCCGGTCGTCCAGTTGCCGTCGCAGGCGGCGCTGACGCCGCTGCCACAGCTTCGCAGGGCCCTCGACAGCGTCGACGAGGCCGGCGACCTGCTCCGCCCGGACACCGGCCGCTTCCTGAAGCGCACCAACCAGTCGGAAGCGGAGATCACGACGAGTTCGAGCGGCGGCATCTCGGGCGGCGGCGCCCAGAACGATCCCGTGGACCGGACGGCGCCGACGATCACGTCCGGACAGGGCGCCGCGCGGCTCGATCTGGAGGTCGACGAGAACACCGGATCGATCGGCACGATCGAAGCCTCCGACGCGACGGACCCAGTCCTCACCTATAGCATCGTGGGCGGCGACGACGCGCGACTGTTCACGATCAACAGCCGGAGTGGTCGGCTCAGCTTCGCCGAGACACCGGACTTCGAGGCTCCGCGCGACAGCGACGGCGACGCCCTCTACCGGCTGACGGTCGCCGCCATCGATGCTGCCGGCAACATCGACCGTCAGGATCTCGTCATTCGCGTCTCCGACCGGCCGGAAGCGCCGGTGCTCGTAGTGCCTGATGCCGTGTCGGTGGCCGAGAACGCCGCGGTCGGCAGTCTGGTAGCAACGATCGCAGCGGTGGACGCGGATGCGGGCAGCCGGCTGACCTATTCCTTCGCGCCTGACGGCGACGGCGGCGGCCGGTTCGCGATCGACGGCGCGACCGGCGCCATCCGGGTCGCGGCCGGAGCGCCTCTCGATGCCGAGAGCGCCACGACCCAGCCGGTCGTGGTCCGCGTCACCGACGAGACCGGACTGACGGCGGAGACGACGCTGCTGATCGCGATCGGCGACGTCAACGAGGCGCCGCGTATCATCAGCGACGGCGGCGCCGATGCCGCCAGCGTCTCAGTCGGCAGCGGCACCACGGCCGTCACCGAGGTCGACGCCGTAGACGAGGATCAGGGCACGACGCTGGTCTACACGATCGCCGGCGGCGCAGACGCCGCGCTGTTCAGCATCGATGCGGCCACCGGCACCCTGGCGTTCCGGTCGACGACGGATGCGTCGGCACCGGCCGATGCCGACGGCGACAACGTCTATCAGGTCGTGGTCTCGGCCTCCGACGGCGTGCTTGAGGATCTCCAGGAGCTGGCCGTGCTCGTGACGGGCGTGCCGCCGGCGTCGGGCGTGACGCTGGTGGCGAACGACGTCGACGAAAATGCCGCCAACGGGACGGCGGTCGGCATCGCGGTCGCGCTGGGAACCAGCGGTCCGGTCACGTACGCGTTCGCGACCTCCGGCGATGGCAATGGCCGTTTCGCGATCGACGCGGCCACCGGGCTGATCACCGTGCGAGACGGCTCGCGGCTCGACTTCGAGGCCGCGGACTCGCATCTCGTCATCGTCAGGGTGATCGGCGGCAGTGGCGCCACCTTCGATCAGGCCGTCAGGATCGACGTGACGGACCGCAATGAAGCGCCCGTCATCACGTCGGCCGGCGGCGGTGCGCTCGCGGCGGTCACGCTGGCGGAAAACGCAACCGCGCTCCCGGCGGTCACCGCCGCGGATCCCGATACCGTGAGCACGATCAGTTATGCGATCTCGGGCGGCGCCGATGCCGGCCTGTTCACGATCGATGCCGGAACCGGAGCGCTCCGGTTCCTGACGGCGCCGAGCTTCGAGACGCCGGCGGATGCCGATTCCGACAACGTCTACGTGGTCGAGGTGACGGCGTCGGACGGATCGATCGTCGATACGCAGGTCATCGCCGTCACCGTGAGCAACGTCGTCGAGGCTCCCGCCGGAGTCGTCTTCACCGCCACTCCCCTGCCGGAAACCGCGGTCGCCGGCTCCTATGTCGGCACGGTCGACACGACCGGGGCGGAACCGGGCATCAGCTACAGCTACCAGTTCCTGCCCGGCGGCGACGTCGGTGGACGCTTCACCATCGATCCCGTCACGGGCGACGTCCGCGTTGCGGCCGGGGCGGAGTTCAACAGCACGGTCGATCCGACGCACGTGCTTCTCGTCAGGGTCACGGGCGAAGGCGGCGCCATCTCCGATCACGTCTTCCAGGTGGCGATCACCAACGTCCCGGACACGCCCGTGATCCAGTCGGACGGCGGCGGGCCGACGGCGAGCATCCTGCACGGCGAGAACGGCCAGATCGTCACCACCGTGGTGGCGACCGACCGCGACGCCGGCAGCGTGCTGACCTACGCGATCGTCGGCGGCACGGATGCCTCGGCCTTCACGATCGATCCCGCCACCGGGGTGCTGCGCTTCAGCGGCGCGCCGGACTTCGAGACGCCGGGCGATGCCGACGGCGACAACACCTATGAGGTGACGGTCGCGGCGTCCGACGGCGCGCTGACCGACCAGCAGCAGATCTCGATCGTCGTCGACGACCGCAATGACGCTCCCACGGCGGCGACGCTGTCTGCCGGCAGCGTCGCGGAGAACGCCGCCAACGGCACTGCGATCGGCACCGTCACAGGCCAGGACCCCGACGCCGGAGCCGTGCTGACCTACGCCTTCGCGCCGGGTGGCGACGCCGGGGGACGGTTCGCGATCGATGCCACGACCGGCGCCATCAGCGTCGCGAACGGCGCCCTGCTCGACTTCGACACGACGCCGACGCATTCCGTCGTGGTCCGGACGGTGGATCAAGCCGGTCTCTTCGTCGACACCATCTTCTCGATCTCGTTGACCAACGTGAACGAGGCGCCCGTGATCGTCTCGAACGGCGGAGGCGCGACCGCCTCCGTCGCGGTCGTCGAGGCCGCGACCTCGGTCGCGACCGTGATCGCGGCCGATCCCGATGCCGGAGCGAGCATCGTCTACACGATCAGCGGCGGTGCCGACGCGGCGCTCTTCACGATCGACGGCACGTCGGGTGCCCTGGCCTTCGTCGCACCGCCGAACTTCGAGGCGCCGGCGGATGCCGATGGCGACAACGCCTACGAGGTGATCGTCCAGGCGTCGGACGGCAGTCTCGTCGACACGCAGCAGATCACCGTTTTCGTGTCGAACGCCAACGAGGCGCCCGTCATTACGTCGGGCGGCGGCGGCGCGACCGCGTCGGTGGCGATCGCCGAGAACGGCACGTTCGTGACCAGCGTCACCGCCGTCGACCCGGACGCCGGCGCCATCCTGTCCTACGCGATCACGGGCGGCGCGGACGCGGCGCTGTTCACGATCAATGCTACGACCGGGGCGCTGTCCCTGATCGCCAGCGCGGACTTCGAGACACCGGCGGATGCGGGCGGTGACAACGTCTACGACGTGATCGTGCAGGTCTCGGACGGCATCGCGACCGATACGCAGAGCCTCGCCCTGACGGTCACCAACGTCAACGAGGCGCCGGCCATCACCTCGAACGGTGGCGGCGCGACCGGATCGGTTTCGGTCGCCGAGAACCAGACGACAGTCACCACCGTCGTGGCGACCGATCCCGATGCCTCGACGACGATCACCTATTCGCTGGCGGGCGGCGCGGACCAGTCCCGCTTCACGATCGATCCCGTCACCGGCGTGCTCGCCTTCGTCAGCGCCGCGAACTTCGAGGCGCCGACCGACGTCGGCGGCGACAACGTCTACGATGTCGTCGTGCGCGCGTCGGACGGTCTCGGCGGCGTCGATATGCAGGCGCTGGCTGTCACCGTCACGAACCAGAACGAGGCGCCTTCGATCGTGCCGCCCGGCGGCGGGCCGATGTCGGTCGTGGTGGCGGAGAACGGGACCTTCGTGACCAGCGTCACCGGCAGCGATCCGGACGGCGCGGGGCCGCTCTCCTATTCCGTGGTCGGCGGCGCGGACGCGGCCCGGTTCGCGATCGACGCCGTCACCGGCGTGCTGACCTTCGTGGCTCCGCCGGATTTCGAGAGCCCGAACGACGTCGGCACCGACAACGTCTATGACGTGATCGTCCAGGTCTCGGACGGTCTCGGCGGCTCGGACTCGCAGTCCGTCGCGGTGATGGTGACGAACCAGAACGAAGCGCCCGTCATCGTTTCCAACGGGGGCGGTCCGACGGCCGCGATCGCGATCGTCGAGAATGGCACCACGGTCTCGACCGTAGCTGCCATCGACCCGGACGCCGCCGCCACGCTGACCTACTCGATCGCGGGCGGGGCGGACCAGGCTCTCTTCACGATCAACGCCGCCACCGGCGCCCTCGCGTTCGTGGGCGCGCCCGATTTCGAGGCGTCGACGGATAGCGACGGCAACACCGTCTACGACGTCGTCGTCCAGGTCTCGGACGGCCTCGGCGGGGTCGACACCCAGGCGATCGCCGTGAGCGTCACGAACCAGAACGAGGCGCCGTCCGTCACCTCGAACGGCGCCGGACCGACCGCCGCGCTGTCGGTCGCCGAGAACAGCACGGCGGTCACGACCGTGACCGGGTTCGATACGGACGCCGGCGCCACGCTGACCTACTCGATCAGCGGCGGCGCGGATGCCTCGCGGTTCGCGATCAACGCGACCACGGGCGTGCTCACCTTCACCTCGGGCCGGAACTTCGAGGCACCATCGGACAGCGGTAACAACAACGTCTACGACGTCGTGGTGCGCGTTTCGGACGGCAGCCTCTCGGACACGCAGGCGATCGCGGTGACCATCACCAACGTCAACGAGGCGCCCTCGATCAGCGGCGGCCCGACGCGTGCCGTGACGCTGGCCGAGAACATCGCAGCCGCGGCGACCATCGGCGGCACGGACCCGGACGCGGCGACCACCCTCACCTATTCGATCACGGGCGGGGCCGACGCGGCGCTGTTCAGCATCAACGGCGCCAGCGGCGCGCTGAGCTTCACCGGCGCGCCGAACTTCGAGGCGCCGACCGATGCCGGCGGCGACAACGTCTACGACGTCGTGGTCCGGGTGACCGACGGCAGCCTGAGCGCGACGCAGACCCTTGCGATCACGATCGTCAACGCCAACGAGGCACCGGTGATCACGTCGAACGGCGGCGGCCCGACCGCCTCGGTCTCGATCAGCGAGACGACGACCGCCGTGCTGACCGTCGCCGCGACCGATCCCGATGCCGGCAGCACGCTCTCCTACGTGATCAGCGGTGGCGCCGACGCCGCGCGGTTCGCGATCAACTCCGCGACCGGCGCGCTGTCCTTCCTGTCGTCGCCTGATTTCGACGCTCCGTCGGATGCGGGCGGCGACAACGTCTACGACGTGATCGTGGGCGCGACCGACGGCGGCCTGACCACGACGCAGGCGCTCGCCGTCACGGTCACCAACGTCAACGAGGCCCCCGTCATTGCCGGAGGAGCCACCCGCTCGGTGAGCGTGGCCGAGAACGCCACGGCCGTGACGATGGTTGCCGGTTCCGATCCCGATGCCGGCACGAGCCTCGCCTATGCGATCATCGGCGGCGCCGACGCCAGCCGTTTCACGATCGATGCCGCGACGGGTGCGCTGAGGTTCGTCGCTCCCGCCGACTTCGAGGCACCCGCCGACGCGGGCGCCGACAACGTCTATGACGTCACGGTACGCGTGTCCGACGGGACGCTGGCGGCAACGCAGACGATCGCGGTCACGGTGACGAACGTCAACGAGGCGCCGTCGATTGCTGGCGGCGCAACGCGGGCGCTGAGTATCGCCGAGAACGGCACCGCCGTCACGACCGTCGTCGGGACGGATGCGGACGTCCCGACGACGCTGACCTATTCGATCACCGGTGGCGCCGACGCCTCGCTGTTTTCGATCGATCCCGGCACGGGCGTCCTGACCTTCGTCGCGGCGCGAGACTTCGAGGCTTCGGGAGATGCCGGCGCGAACAACGTCTACGACGTCGTGGTGCAGGTCTCCGATGGAGCGCTTTCCGCGACGCAGGCGATCGTCGTCACCGTGACGAACGTGAACGAGGCACCCTCGATTGCGGGCGGCGCCACACTAGCGGTGAGTGCCAGCGAAAACGGCACCGCCGTCACGACCGTCGTCGGGACGGATGCGGACGTCCCGACGACGCTGACCTATTCGATCACCGGTGGCGCCGACGCCTCGCTGTTTTCGATCGATCCCGGCACGGGCGTCCTAACCTTCGTCGCGGCGCGAGACTTCGAAGCTCCGGGAGATGCCGGCGCGAACAACGTCTACGACGTCGTGGTTCGCGTCTCGGACGGGACGCTTGCCGCGACGCAGGCCATTGCAGTGACGGTGACCAACCTGAACGACGCTCCTGCGATCACCTCCAACGGCGCCGGCGCGACCGCGAGCGTGTCGATCGCCGAGAACACGACTGCGGTCGCCACCGTCGCCGCCGTCGATCCCGATGCCGGGGCGACGCTCTCCTATTCCCTCAGCGGCGGCTCGGACGCCGCGCGCCTCACCATCGACGCCGCGACCGGCGTCCTGTCGCTGCTCGCCACGCCCGATTTCGAGGCGCCGGCGGATGCCGATACCGACAACGTCTACGATGTGATCGTCCGCGTCTCCGACGGCACCCTCGTCGATACGCAGGCGATTGCGGTCACGGTGATCGACAGCGCCGGCTTCGTCGCGACCGGAACGGCCGGAGCCGATACCTTCACGGCGCCGAACGAGCACACATCCTACGACGGGCTGGGGGGCGCCGACTCGATCGCCGGGGGCACCGGCAACGACACACTCGCGGGCGGCGCGGACGACGACACGCTGGATGGCGGCGCCGGCTCAAACCTGCTCGAAGGCGGCGCCGGCGCGGACGTCATCATCGGCAACGGTCCGGGCGACACCGCCACCTATGGCGGGTCGGCTGGCGGAGTGACGGTCGATCTGGCGAGCGCGGGCGCACAGAGCGGCGGCGACGCGGCCGGCGACGTGCTGTCGGGGATCGTCAACGTCACGGGATCGGCGTTCGGCGACACGCTGTCGGGGACCGCGGCCGCGAACGTGATCGAGGGCGGCGACGGCGCCGACGTGATCGACGGGCTGGACGGCAACGACCTGCTCCTCGGGGGAGCGGGCAACGACTCCTTGTGGGGCGATCAGGGCGACGACACGCTGGTGGGTGGTACCGGCAACGACACTCTGCGGGGCCGTGAGGGAGACGATCTCCTGATCCTCGATTCGTCACAACTCAGCTTCGCCGGAGCGGGATTGGCCGCGATCGGCGATCAGGGCGCCGATACGCTGCGGTTCACGGCGTCGGTTCCGGGTACGGTCGACACGATCCAGTTGCGCGAGGTCGTCAGCAGCGTGGAGACGATCGACTTCAGGACGGCGGGCATCGATGCGTCGCTGACGGACTTCACGGGCGCCGATGCAGTTTCGATCCTCGACAACTCGGGGCCTGCTGCGAACCTTACCCTGCAGTTCGACGCGGGCGACACCTTCAGCCCCGCCGCCGGCGCGTTCTTCAGCCAGGCCGGCAACGACTATACGTTCTTCACCGACGCGACGCTGACGACCGAGATCGCACGGGTCTCGATCGCGGCCTGAGCCTCACTGGCGCAGCGCCTCGTTCGCCACCCGCCGGATCGGCCTCAAGAGATAATCCAGCACGGTATGCCGGCCGGTGAGGATGTCGACCTGGGCGAGCATGCCCGGCACGACGGGCCGGCCGGAGCCGAGCGTATCGGCGGCCGCTTCAAGACGGACCCGGAAGAACGGTTCCCCCTTCTCGTCGTTCAGCGCATCGGGCGAGACGTCGAGCACCTTGCCGCGCAGGCCGCCGTAGATCGCGTAATCGTAGGCGGAGATCTTCACGACGGCCGGCAGCCCGGGCCAGACCTGGGCGCGGTCCTGCGGCGAGAGCCGGGCCTCGACCACGATCGAGGCTTCCGCCGGCACGATCTGCGCGAGCGGCTCGCCCGATTTCACGATACCGCCGACGGTGCTGACGAACAGCTTGTTGACCGTGCCGGCGACCGGCGCCACGACTTCCGAGCGGCGGCTGCGATCCTGCATCGCATCGACGGCGCGCTCGAGCTTAGCGACCTGCACGCCCGCCTCGCGCCGCTCCTTCTCGGCCTCGGCGCGAAAGCGGAGCACGGTCTCCTCGCGCCGGCGGCCGAGCTCGACGATCGCCGCTTCGGCGCGCGGGATCTCGAACGTCATCTCGGACAGTTTCGCTTCGATCTGTTGCAGCGTGCGCTCGTTGTCGAGCAGCTCGTTGCGCGAGATCGCGCCCATCTGCGCAAGGCGCCGCATGCCCTCGACGCGCGGGGAGACCAGCTCGCGATCGCGCTGCGTGTTCTGCCAGCGCGAGTTGAGCTCGGAGAGTTCCAGCGTCTTCTGGCGCGACTGTTCCTCGATCACGGCGAGCTGCGCCTTGAGGCCCTCGACGCGCGCCCGGAAGAGCGACAGTTCGCTCTCGACCAGGAGCGGCAGGTCGGCGCGGGTCGCCTCGTCCACCGTGAAGGTCGCCGCACCGGTGCCTTCGGCATCGAGCCGGGCGACCTGAAGGCGCTTGGCCCGCAGTTCGACCCGGTTCTGCGCTTCCTCCGCCCGCGAGAAACTGTTGTCGATGCGCAGCAGCGGCGCGCCCTCGGCGACGAGGTCGCCTTCTCGCACCAGGATCTCCGTGACGATGCCGCCTTCCAGATGCTGCACGACCTTGTTGTTGGATTGCGGCACCACCCGGCCGCCGCCGCGCGTCACCCGGTCGAGGCTGGTGGACGCCGCCCAGCCGATGCCCAGCACCAGAGCGAGCGCGCCGACGAGCACGAGCTGGACGTGCGCCCGCAAGGCGATCGTGTCGGCGCGGCGCGGATAGGGAAGCAGAGGCGCGGTCACGCAGGACTCCCGGTGGTGACGTCGTGCCGGCCGTAACGTCCTGCCGATCGTGACGTCTCCCGACGACGGTACCGGCGCCGGCTTTACGGAACGTTAAGCATAACCGGGGACATGCTGACGGGCGCGGGTCCGCGGGCTCGCGGCCGGCACAGGGAAAGCTCGTCACGATGCCGCAGGAGCCTGCCCGGTTCGGCGAACCGGAGCACGAGACCGTTCCACAGCCGGCCGATCCGCTCGGCGCCGGCAGTCACCCGCTCGCCGCGCTCGCCGCCCTATCGAGCCTGCTCTGCGGCCGCGCCGCCACCGACGACCTCGTCCGGGACGATGCCACGGTTCCCGGACCCGAACGCCTGGCCGAGGCCGCGGATAGCCTCGGGCTCGAGGTCGAGGTTCGCCAGGTTGCGCCGGCGAGGCTCGCAGCTGCCGATTTCCCCTGCGTGATCCTGCTTCGGGACGGGTCGGCCCGCATCGCCGTCGCCCGGCCGCACCGGGACGTCGTCAGGTTGTACGAGCCGGTTCCGGGCGAGCCGCCCCGGCAGATCGACGCGCCGCTGGCCGACCTCGTGGCGCGCGCGAGCGGCACGATCTTCGTCGCGCGGCCCTCCTCGCGCCCGGCCGCCGCCACCATCGCCGACCCGGTCCCGGGCGGCGATCCCGCGGTGCTGCGCTCGCGAAAGGGGCTGCTCGTGACGCTGGTCGTCGCAGGACTCGCGAGCAACCTGATCAGCCTCGGGCTGCCGCTGTTCACGATGACGGTGTTCGACCGCGTGGTGCCGCACGGCGCGACCGAAACGCTGTGGGCGCTCGCTTTCGGCATCATGCTCCTGCTCGCGCTCGATCTCGCCATCCGGCAGTCCCGGCTCACGCTCGGCGATGCGATCGCGCTCGCCGAGGCGCAGGCCACCATCGCCCGGCTCTATGCGAAACTGGTGCGCATGCCGCTGTCGCGCGCGCCCCGCACGGCCGGGCCGGTCGTGCAGCCGTTCGCCGACCTGTCCATGGTTACCCAGCTGCGGCTGCAGTTCATGGTGGCGATGGCCGTCGATCTTCCGTTCTTCGTGGCGGTCGTCGCGCTGCTCGGGTGGCTCGGCGGGCCGATCGCCTTCGTGCCGCTCGTGGCGGCGGGGCTGCTGTTCGCCGTCTGCGCCACCTGCCACGTCCGGGCGTTCCGGGCCGCGGCCGACGAGGCCCGCTTCGCCGAGCGCCAGTGGCAGATGCTGATCGACGCGGTCGGCGCCCTGGAGACGATCAAGGCCACGCATTCGGCGGCTCGTTTCCTCGGCGAGTGGGAACGGCGGTCGGACGAGGCCGCCTATGCCGCGCATCGGCCGCGGGTCATTCACGGCTTCGCCGCCCATGCCGGCGCGTTCCTCGCCCAGGCGGTGGTGGTCGCCACCGTGGTGATCGGGGTCGACCAGATCGGTCGCGCCGCGATGACGATCGGTGCGCTTTCGGCCGCGATCCTGCTGGTCGGGCGCTCCGTCGCTCCGGTCGCGACGCTCGTCGCGCTCTTTTTCCGGATACGCCAGCTCCGCCGGACGACGGCCGGTCTGTCGGCCATCCTCGCCGCGCCGGCCGAAGGCGCGGGCGACCGGTCCGCGGCGCTGACGCCGGAGGGAGAAGTCGTGCTCCGCGGCGTCTCCTTCCGCCATGCCGGACGGCCCGAGCCGGTCCTGCGCGATCTCGACCTCACGATCCATCCCGGCGAGCGCATCGGCATCGTCGGGCGAGCGGGTTCGGGCAAGACGACGCTGCTCGCGCTGCTCGCCCGCCTCCACGAACCGGACGAGGGCACTGTCAGCCTCGACGGACACGACGCACGACAGTTCGATCCCGAGGCGGTCCGGCGGCGTTTCGCCCTGATGACCCAGGACAGCGTGCTGATCGAGGGATCGCTCCGGGACAATCTGACGCTCGGGCTCGGCGAGGTCGATCCCGCGCACTTCGAGGTGGTCGCGCGGCTCGCGGGCGTGCACGACGTCGCCGGGCGGCATCCCTCCGGCTACGGGCTCGACGTCGGGCCGGGTGGCGGCCGGCTCTCGCGCGGCGAGCGCCAGGGCGTGGCGCTGGCCCGCGCGCTGATGGGCCGCCCGCGCCTGCTGCTCCTCGACGAGCCGACCGCGGCGATGGACAACGAGCGCGAGGCGAAGGTGATCGAGGGGCTCCGTGCCCTTCCCGCCTCGACGGGGCTGGTCGTCGCGACGCATCGGCTGCCGATCCTGGCGCTGGTCGAGCGGATCGTCTGGCTGGATCAGGGCCGGGTTCTTGCCGACGGGCCGAAGGACGAGGTCTTCCGGAAACTCGGCGTCGCCTCCGCGCAAGAATCGAACACGTTGCGCGCCACGGGTTAACCTCGCGCGAACGGCTTTCCGCTAGCTTCGCTCGAACACCGGCAGAAGCGGGCGTGGGGCTGCAGGATCGGCATGGCTGTTTCCAGCGACGAAGACGAGAACCATTGGCCGGGTTACGTCGACGCGCTGACGACGATGACCATGATGCTGATCTTCATCATGACCATCCTCGCGGTGACCATCTTCGGTCTGTCGCAGAACATCTCGCGCTCGTTCGTCGAGCGGATCGCGCGCGCGGCAAACGTCGACGTCTCGTCCCTGGGGGGCTCCGGTACTCAGGAACTCGCGGAGCGGGTCGCGTCGGCGATCGAGCAGCGCCCGCAGACCGCCGTCGCGGCAGCCACCCCCGCGGAGGCGCCTCCGGCAAGCGAGGAGGCGGCGAACGACGCGCCGGCGCCGGCCGAACCTGCGAAGACGTTTCGCTCGGCGGCGGTCGCGCCGGCGGACGCGCCGGGCACGGTCACCGTCGAACGTGACGAGGCTCTGCTGACGCTCGTGTTCAGCCAGCGCGCGACCGGCGTCGACCAGGCGACCGCCGACGAGATGAAGGCCTTCATCGCCGCGGCCGATCGGGCGGACGGGTCCGGACTGCTGGAGATCAAGGCCTATGCGGCAAGGGACGGCGCGATCAGCGATGCCCGCCGCGTCGCCTTCTACCGCCTGATGACGGTCCGCCAGCAACTGATCGCGATGGGTGTGCAGGTCCACCGGATCAAGGTGCGGATCGAGGATCGCGACCGACCGGCGGATGGCGACGTCCTGCAAATCTTCGCGCGCCGGACCGGCTGACCGACCATGGCCGTTCAACGCACCGCGGATCCGTTGCGCCGCGTCATCTGGAGCCAGATCGGGCGCATGATGCTCGCGCTGGCGGTGCTCGGCGCCGTGATCGCCTGGGCGCACGAGTTCGTCCTCAGCGGATTGCTCGCGAGCCTCTATCTCAACGGCCTGATCGTGGCCGTGTTCGGGCTGGGTACGGTGCTCTGCTTCCGCCGCGTCCTGCTCGTGCGCAACGACGCCACTGCCTTCGCGGCGCTGCGCGAGGCCTATGACGACGCCCGCCGCGAGCGCACCGAGACGATCGAGGACCCCTACTGGCGGCATTATCGGGCGATGAAGCCCGGCATCGTCTTCGGCCGGCCGCGCTCGATCGGACACATGTTCGAACTGGCCTATGACGAACTTCTCGCGACCCGCAACCTGCGGATTTCCGTCGTTACGCTGCAGAACATCATCGGCGGCATCGAGGCACGGCTCGGCGAGGAACGGTCGCAGCTCAACTATCTTACCGGCCTTCTCGTCTTCCTCGGGCTGATCGGCACCTTCGTCGGCCTGATGGAGATGGTCGGCTCCATCGGCAACGTGATCTCGGGGCTCAACGCCAGCGACGGCGGCTCGTCCGAGGCGATGCGCAAGCTGCTCGCCAATCTGCAGGAGCCGCTGACCGGCATGGCGATGGGCTTCTCCTCGTCGCTGTTCGGGCTGTTCGGCTCGCTGACGCTGGGCCTCCTCGCCCGGCTAGGGGCCAAGGCGCCGCACTCGCTCAAATGCGCCTTCGAGGACTGGCTGGCGAGTATCGCGCATCTCGACGGCTCGAAGAGCGGCGAGGTCGGCGATCTCGCGCGGCTCATCGCCGACAACCTCGTCGGCGGGCCGTCCGGCGAGAGCGGACGCGGCGGCATGGCGCCGATCACGGACGTGGGCATGGTCGCAACCATGGCGCAGGGTTTCGGCCGCATGAACCAGGGCATCGAGGCGCTGGTCACGCTGATGCCGAAGATGCTCGAAGCCCAGCAGGAACATACCAACCTGTCGCGCGCGCTGCTCGCCGGCATGGACCGCCTCGTCGCGGACATCGCGGAGGTGAAGGACAATTCGATGTCGCTGGTTGCGGGTCAGGCCGCCGGCGCCGAACTCTCGCAGGAGATGATCAACCTGACGCGGACGAACGAGAGCCGCCTGACCAGCGGCTTCAACGGCATGGCGCACATCATGGAGGTGACCGGCCAGTCGTACCTCGAAGGCCTGCGCCGCCTGACGTCGGAGAACTACGAGACCAACGCGCGCCTCGCGAAGCTGCTGGACCTGAAGGCTGCCGGCGACCGGATCGCCGAGATCGCGGGCTCGATCGAGTCCAAGGTCAAGGGCGGTGTCGGCACCATGTCGACGGCGCTCGAACGCACCGCAAACACGATCGAGACGAGCATGCAGCGCATCACCGCGGAACAGGCCGAACTGCGGATGTTGCTCGCCACAGAACTGCGGCCGACCCAGGCGAACGTCTCGCCTGAGTTCGAGGAACGTCTCGCGGCCGGGTTCGGCGAGATGGCGCGCTCTATCGAAACCATGTTCTCGGCCTTCTCGACGCTGGTGAACCGCGGAATGATCCAGCAGACCGGCGAAGCTGGCACGATCGTGCCTTCGGCGCTTCCTGTGCAGCCGTCGGTCGCCCTGCCGGAACGCGCGGGGAAGCAGCCGTCCCGGGCCGAGATCGACCATGACGAGTTGCGGCGCCGGCTCTACAGCGCAGCCGCCAGCAGCCTCCGCTCGGGCGACGCGGCATGAGGCAGCCGACGGATCGGGAGGAGTTGATGGCTAGGCGCCGCGCATCGGACGGCGACCGGCGCGCCAGGCGCTCGTGGTTCGGCCGCAAGCTCGTCTCGGGGTTGACCGGACGCGCCGACGCCGAACCGTGCTGCGTCGTCGGCGTCCTCGTGCTCGTCGATCGCGGTCTGCCGATCGACGGTCTCGTGACCGAGATCGGCCGCAACAGCCTGCTGTTCCGGCCGGCATCCGTCTACATCTTCGACCGGCTCGGTGCGGAGGTGACGGTCAGGTTCGGCGAGCAGGACGTTCGTGGCCGGATCATCGAGGTCGGCACCGGCGGCTACCGCGTCCGCCTCGCGGCACAGCTGCATCCGTCGATCGTCCAGGACGTCGTCGTCCATTTCGGCCTGCGCGGCACCGGTCTCGCGCGAGCGCCGGGCGCGCAGGAATTCACGCCCGATCGCACCTCGCGTTAAGGCCTCACCGCTAGACTGATCGCTCGGTCCAGGACGGACCCCGAAGGCACGCGTGTCGAAACCTCGCATCGAAACCGGGTCCAACGACCGGCTGGTCGCCTCGCTGAATGCGCCGTGGATCATTCCCGGCGCTCTGCTGGCGGCGCTCGCCATCGCAATCGCGGCGGCCGTTTCGTCGCTCGGCCACACCACCCCGCCTCCCGACCCGCGGCCGGCCATCCTCGCGCTGTCGCTGCGCGCCGTCGAAGCCGAGCAGCGGCTCCTGTGGCAGGGCCTGACGACGACGGCCTTCAGGTCAGGACCGGCGCGTCTGGAAACGCGAGGCCTCGAAACGCCGGGTTCGGACAGCGAAGGCGTGTTGCGCGCGACCGTCGACGGCGCGCTCTCGATCTACGTCCAGAGCGGCACGGGACAAGCCGCCAGGCTCCGACCGGCAGAGGCCGGGACGGGTTCCCGGACGCCGGCCACGAGCACCGACGAACTCGCCGGCGCGAGCCTCGACGGGGTGCGGCCCAGCGGTGGATACGTCGACGTCGACGGCCGGATCGCGTTCGCACTCATTCATGAATTCGCTCCGGCCGCGTCGGGTCCGGCCGAGCCGTCGGCGACAACACGGCTCGTGGGCCTGTTCTGGCTCGACCGCGCCCTCGCCGGGGCCGGACACGCCGCCGGCATCACGATCGATCGTGCGCTCGGCGGCTCCACGGGCCTGCTGCCGCTTCTCTCCGCCGACGGCAGGATCGTGGCGACGCTGGGCGATCCCGGCACGCTCCCGGTCCCGCTGGCCGACCGCCTGCCCGTCCGGCCCGTCGAGACCGCGCTCGGGCTCAGCTTCCTCGTGATGCTCGGGGTGGCGATCGCCGGCATGCGGCAGCGGCGACGCACCGCCAGCATCGTGCAGGACATCGAGGCCAACGCGTTCGATCGCGCCATGCGCGACCCGCTGACGGGGCTGCACAACCGGGCCGGGTTCACCAACCATCTCGATCAGGCGATCGTACGGTGCCAGGACGGCGACGTGTTCGGCGTCATCTACATCGACCTCGACCGGTTCAAGGAGGTCAACGACAGCTACGGGCACGAGACCGGCGACCGGCTGCTCGTGGCCGTGACCGGGCGGCTGCGTGCGCTCTGCGGCGCGGCAGCGAGCATCGCGCGCCTCGGCGGCGACGAGTTCGCCGCCATCGTCCAAGGCAGGGACGCCGACGAGATCGTCGCGCTCGGTCGGCAACTCACGGTCGAGCTCAGCCAGCCGTTCATGCTCGGCACGATCGAGGCGGTAATCGGGGCATCGGTCGGCATCGCCGTTGCGCCCGCCGACGGCGCCGATTCCTTGGAACTCATCCGGCGGGCGGACATCTCGATGTATCGCTCGAAGACGAGCGGCCGCGGCCAGGCGCATCGCTTCGACAGCAGCATGGAAGACGAGGTGCGCCGGAAGAAGTATCTCGAAGGCGAACTGCGGCACGCCATCGAGCGCGACGAACTCGACGTCCACTACCAGCCCTATTTCGCCGCCGACGGCGAGACGCTGGTCGGCGTCGAGGCGCTGATGCGCTGGCAGCATCGCGACGAGGGC
>CAZVMY010000011.1:0-18859 GCA_964628955.1 uncultured Methylocystis sp. | reverse complement strand
CGCCGACGACGCGGTCCTCGGTCGCGCCGAGCGGCAGGTCGACGACCGGCACCGGCGTCAGATGCGTGTCGCGCAGCGCCTTCGGCGGGCGGGCGCGGCATTCGGAGCACAGCGCAGCCGGATCGGCCGGATCGCAGCGATACCGGCAGGCGGTGATCACGCGCATAGGCGGCAGCAGCGAAGCCAGCGCGCGGACGGCGGTCGACTTGCCGGTGCCGCGGTCGCCGAACACCAGCACACCGCCGATCGCGGGTTCGACCGCCGCGACCAGCATCGCGAGCTTCATCTCGTCCTGGCCGACGATGGCGGTGAAAGGGAATGCGGTGGTCACGCTGGTCGCGAAGCTCTCCGTTCCCGCCCGTGCCGTCAAGGGTCTCGGTGGACGCCCACAGGCCGGCGTTGACCTTTGCGCAAGGCGTCCTCTAGTCTTCACGCGGCCGGTTACGACCGGCGGACGCGCAAAAGCGCGCCGATCATGCCGAGGGGAGCCCGCCTTGCAGGACGCGCCGCGCCGTCCCCGGATGGTCCGCTGATGTCGGGTCAGGACGACGTTCTCGTCCAGTCCCGTGCGCATATCGAGAAAGGCTCGCGAAGCTTCGCCAAGGCTGCCCGGCTGTTCCCCGCAGACGTGCGCGCCAGCGCCTACATGCTGTATGCGTGGTGCCGGCACTGCGACGACGAGATCGACGGCCAAGCCTTCGGTGGCGCCATCTCGCCCAGTGCGAATTCGCCAAGTGCCAGGACGCCAGAGGAGCGGCTCGCCACGTTGCGCGCCAGGACGCTGGCAGCCCTCGCCGGCACCGCCGAGGATCCCGTCTTCGTCGGCCTGCATCGGGTGGCCCAGCGCCACCGGTTGCCCGATCACCTGCCGCTCGACTTGATCGAAGGCATGGCGATGGACGTGCGCGGCCGGGTCTACGTCGAGCTCGACGACACCCTGAGCTACGCCTACCACGTGGCCGGGGTGGTGGGGCTCATGATGGCCGTGATCATGGGCGTGCGCGAGCGCGGCGTGCTGGCGCGCGCCTCGGATCTCGGCATTGCCTTCCAGCTGACGAACATCGCGCGGGACGTCATGGCGGACGCCGCCGCCGGCCGGGTCTACCTGCCGGCCGTCTGGCTCCATGCGGAGGGCGTCGCGTCCGACCGGGTCGCCGATCCGGCCAGCCGGGCCGGTGTCGTACGTGTCACGGAGCGCCTGCTCGCGGTCGCCGACGACTATTACCGGTCTGCCGCGATCGGGATCGATCACCTGCCGTTCCGCTGTGCCTGGGCGGTCGCCTCGGCGCGGCGCATCTATAGCGGCATCGGCCGTGAGGTGCGGCTGCGCGGTGCCGGCGCGTGGGACAGCCGCGCACGGGTCGGTCGCGGCGCGAGCCTCGCCGCGCTGGGGCTTGCCGGCCTCGACGCCGCGCGTGCGGGACTGGGGCGCGATCGCGCCGTCACCGCCGACCGAACGGGTCTGTGGACCCCGTCGAGCATCGCCCGTCTCTAGGTTGGTCAGCCCTTCAGCCGGGCGTTCTCCGCCTCGAGTTCGGCGATCCGGGCCTCCAGCGTCTGCAGCGCCGTCGCGACGTCCGCCGCCTCGAACCGCTGCGGGATGTGCTGCGGGCAGTTGGCATCCCAGGCATCGACACGGAACAGGATCGCCTGCTCGGGTCTGGCCCGGTAGTCCCTCGGCATCAGCGCCCCGAGCAGGTCGGCGTCATCCTCGACCACCCGCGCCTCGCCCCAGAGCTTGATCCGGCGACGGTGGGCGTAGTCGATCAGGAAGAGATATGCCTTCGGGTTCTCTGCCAGATTGCCGAGCGTGATGTACTGCCGGTTGCCGCGGTAGTCCGCGAAGGCCAGCGTTCGCTCGTCGAGGACGCGCAGGAACCCGGCGGGACCGCCCCGGTGCTGGATGTAGGGCTGGCCGTCCGCGCTGGCGGTGGCGAAAAAGACGCTCGTCTGCGCGCCGATGAAGACCGCGAGCTCCGGCGTGATCACCGACGACCAGTCCCGCTCCGCATAGGCCTCCCGCGAACCCTTGCGGCTCTGGACGCGTTTGACGGAGGGGGAGAACGCTCGGTCGCTGACCATGGGAGGGGCAACCCGGGGCTCGTCGGTCAGCATGGCGGCTCTCCTTGGTTCTTACAGGCCGAGATCGGTCAATCCGGGATGATCGTCGGGCCGCCGACCCGCCGGCCAGTGGAACTTGCGTTCTGCTTCCACGATCCGCACGTCGTTGATGCTCGCCTCGCGGCGCTGCATCAGGCCGTCTGCGTCGAACTCCCATTGCTCGTTGCCGTGCGAGCGGTACCACTGGCCGCTGTCGTCGCGCCACTCGTAGGCGAAGCGGGCGGCGATCCGGTTGCCGGTGAAGGCCCAGACCTCCTTGATCAGACGGTAATCGAGCTCCCGCTGCCACTTGCGGACCAGGAACTGCTCGATCATCGCCCGGCCCGAGAAGAACTCGGCGCGATTGCGCCAGCGACTGTCCTCGGTATAGGCGAGTGCGACCCGGCCCGGATCGCGGCTGTTCCAGGCGTCTTCGGCCATCCTCGCCTTCTGCGCGGCGGTTTCGGCAGTGAAAGGGGGCAGCGGCGGGCGGGACATCGAAGGATCTCCGGTGGGGAACGAGGAGCCGGGCGGTCGCCCGGCTCCGGTCAGGCAGGATCCGCGCCGTCCTCGGTCGGACTGCGGCTCGTCACGCGGCCTTGTGCAACTGCACGACGGGGAAATCGACGACGGTCTGGGCCACCTCGTTGACGTAGTTGGTCAGCGTGTTCAGCGCGACGTGGAGCACGATCTCGACGATCTCGCCGTCGCCATAGCCGGCCGCCTTGATCGCCGCGACGTCGGCATCCGCCACGTGGCCGCGGGTCTCCGTCACCTTGACGGCAAAGCGCACGGCGGCGTCGGCCTTGGCATCGGCCGAGGTGCCGTTGCGCGCGGCCGCGATCTCGGACTCGTCGAGCTTGGCCATGTTCTTGGCGATGTAGGAATGCGCCGACAGGCAGTAGCCGCAGCCGTTCACCTCGGCGACGGCGAGGGCGATCCGCTCGCGGGTGCGGGCGTCGAGCTGGCCTTTGCCGAGGGCGCCGCTGAGGCCGAGGTAGCCCTCGAGCGCGGCGGGGCTGCTGGCGACGACGCGGAAGAGGTTCGGCACGCTTCCGAGCTGCTTGTTCACGGCCTCGAGCAGCGGGCGGGCCGCGGCGGGAGCGGCGTCGACGGATGGGGCGGTGGCGATGCGGGTCATGGCGATGATCCTTCTGAAGTTCCGGCGCGGCGCGATGCCAGCCGAACATCCGCAATATATTCCGGCGAATTGACATGATAATGATGCGCCATAGCACTTCATAATTGCAGAATCCGAGTAGGATCATGGATCGCTTCGATGCCATGACCGCGTTCGTCGCGGTCGCCGAGCAGCGCGGCTTTGCCCCGGCCTCACGCAGGCTCGGCCTGTCGCCGTCCGCCGTGACGCGCCTCGTCGCGTCGCTGGAGGATCGCCTGAAGACGCGACTGCTTACGCGGACGACGCGCGCGGTGTCTCTGACGGACGCCGGCGTCCGCTATCTCGCCCGCGCGCGACGCATCCTGTCCGAACTGGCCGAGGCCGAGAGTTCGGCGCAGGCCGAGCAGGCCCTGCCCCAGGGGCGGCTGCTGGTGGCCGCTCCCCTCGTGTTCGGCCGGCTTCACGTCGCGCCGCTGGTCTGCGCCTTCCTGCGGCGTTACCCGGAGGTCACCGCGGAACTGACGCTCTCCGACCGCTACGCCAACCTCGTCGACGAGGGCATCGACGTGGCGATCCGGATCGGCCAGCTTCCGGAGTCGAGCCTCGTCCAGCGCCGGATCGGCGAGACCCGACGGGTCGTCGTGGCGTCTCCTGCGTTCCTCGACCAGTTCGGCCGGCCCGGGACGCCGCAGGACCTCGCCGGTCGGCCGGCGATCCAGTGCACCGCTCTCGTGCCTACGCACGACTGGCGGTTCGTGCGCGATGGCCATGAGGAGCGCGTCACGGTGGAGCCGCGCTACGTCACCAACAGCGCCGATGCGGCGCTCTGGCATGCCGAGCGCGATGGCGGCCATGCCGTGGTGCTGGCTTACCAGGCGGAGGCTGCCGTCCGAGCCGGCCGGCTCGAGGTCGTGCTCGCCGCCTTCGAGCCGCCGCCCTCGCCGATCCAGATCGTCTTCCCCAGTTCCCGCCTGCTGTCGCGCGCCGTCCGCGCCTTCGTCGACATGGCCGCCGAGACCAGCGACTGGTCGTTCGTCGATCTGCGCCGTAGCTAACGCCCTGCGGCCTCGCGGACGATCGCCGCGAAGACGGGATCCAGTTCCCGGCCGAGCACCTTGATCCCGTCCCCGTCATACTTGCCGAAGACGGCGCTCGGCGCGTGATAGCGGATGGTCGTCGTCCCATCGCTTTCCTCGACGAGATGCAGCCTGATGGGTGCCTCGATCCCTGCATCGACGTTGGCCTCGAGCATCCGAACGGCGAAGTCGTTGCGAAAGATGCCGAGGACCGCGTCGCCACGGATCGTGACGCCGCGGGCGCGGGCGCCGTCGCTTGCCGAGGCGCGCGTGACGAGGTTCATGCCACTGGCGGCGACGGCCGCGGAGACGCGCTCCTCGAGCACCTTGAACGGATGCGGGGTCGGCACGACCAGGTATCCCGGGCCCGTCTGCGCCAGACCCGTCGAGGCGGCCACAACGACCGCCAGGGCGCAGCCGCCGCGCGCCAACCGGATGGCGAATTCCCTCGATCGAGCGGTCATGCCGGCTCCTGCTGCGATGGTTGCATGACCATAGGGTCGCCTCTCCACCGAGGATAGCCGGGCCTCGACTTGTGAGGGTGGACTTCAGCGTCTTGTGATTTGCCAGCGATGGTGTTCGCGGGCAGCGATCCCCGCAGAGCGAATGAAGGCTTTGCATGAGACCGGGGGCGGCATGACCTTGCTGACGGCACCGGCCGGTCGGCGGATGTCGTGGCGGACCGGCCAGGGCCGCGTCGCTTCGGTCGCCGCGGTCTGCCTGGGCGCCGTCGCGATGCTGGCGGCCGTCAACGGCGCGGACTGGCGCGTGCCGGTTCTGGCGCTCGTGGGTGGCGGGATCGGCTTCGTGCTGTTCCAGTCGACCTTCGGTTTCGCGGGAAGCTTTCGCGCGCTGATCGAACGGCGGGATGCGACCGGCTTCCGGGCCCAGGCGCTGGCGCTGCTGCTGTCGGTTCTCGTGTTCTTCCCGCTTCTGGCGCTGGGTGATTTCTTCGGCCGCCCGCTGACGGGTTTCGTCACGCCGGTCGGCGTGGCGTTCGTGATCGGCGCGATCCTGTTCGGCATCGGCATGCAGATCGGCGGTGGCTGCGCCTCGGGCACGCTGTTCGCCCTGGGCGGCGGCAACGGCCGCCTGCTGATGACGCTGGCGTTCTTTCTTGTCGGTTCGGTCGTCGGCGCCGCGCATATGGGCTTCTGGTGGAGCCTGCCGGCTCTTCCGGCCGAGACGGCCCAGGGACTGCTCGGCTGGCAGCTCGCGCTGGCGCTCAACGTCTGCATCTTCGGCCTGGTCGCATCCAGCGGCTCGCTGCCGGGCGCGACCGAAAGGCCGAACTGGCGCCAGCTCGTCACCGGCCCCTGGCCGCTCATGTGGGGTGCCGCCGGTCTGGCGTCGCTGAACGCTTTGACGCTCGTGCTCGCCGGCCGTCCCTGGGGTGAGACGGCCGGTTTCACGCTGTGGGGATCGAAGATTGCCGGGGCGCTCGGCTTCGACGTCGCGGGCTGGGTCTACTGGGCCGGCAATCCTGCGCCTCTGTCGGCGAGCGTCTTCGCCGACATCACCTCGGTCATGGATTTCGGGATCATCGCCGGCGCGGCGCTCGCCGCGGGTCTGGGCGGCCGGTTCGCGCTGCGGCTCCGCGTTCCGCCGCGCGCCTGGGCCGGTGCCGCTCTCGGCGGGTTCCTCATGGGCTACGGTGCGCGGCTGTCCGACGGCTGCAACATCGGCGCCTATTTCTCGGCGCTCGCGTCGGGCAGCCTGTCGGGCTGGGTCTGGATCGCAGCGGCGCTCTGCGGCAGCGTGATCGGCATCAGGCTCCGTCCGCTGTTCGATCCCGACCGGGCTTGAGCCCATAGGCCTCAAAGGCGTTGCCGCCGAGGATCGCCTCGCGCGCCGAAGGGGCCAGTTCGGCCAGATGGCTCTCGAGCGCCTCCTTCACCTCGCGGTACTGGGCCGCGAGCAGACAGACCGGCCAGTCGGACCCGAAGACGAGCCGGCCGGCTCCGAAATGCACAAGCGCATGCCGGATGACCCAGCCGAGATCATCAGGCGTCCACCGCGTCCAGTTCGCCTCCGTCACAAGGCCGGACAGCTTGCACCAGACGTTGGGCAGCGCGGCCAGATGGCTGACCAGCGTCGTCCACTCCGGATCCGGCCCGGCCGCGATCGGCGGCTTCGCAACGTGATCGAGGACGAACCGGCCGGCCGGAAAAGCCGAGACGATTGCGGTCGCCGCCGGCAGTTCGCGTTTGCGCACGAGCAGGTCGAACGTCAGGCCGGCGTCGACCACGGCCGCGATGCCACGCTGGACGTCCGGCTGGAGCAGCCAGTCGGGGTCGGGCTCGTCGTGGACCTGATGTCGGATGCCCACGAGGTATCGGCCGTCCGGCCGGTTCAGAAGCCTTGCGATCCGGACCGCAACATCGGGTGCCGTGAGATCGACCCAGCCGACCACACCCAGCACGGACGGATGCCGGGCCGCGATCGCGAGCATGTCTTCCGTCTCGGCGAGGTCGTGGCGTGCCTGCACCACGATGCTCGCGTCGACTCCCGCTGCGTGCATCTGCGGAAGCAGGTCCTCGGGGCCGAATGCGCGACGCAGTGGCGCGAGTGCTTCGGCCGCCATCCAGGGATAATCGGCGCGCGCCGGGTCCCAGAAATGCTGATGCGCGTCGATGACCCGGGCCGCCTCGGCCATGGTCAGCCGCCCTCGGCGGGAAAAGCGATCGGCTGCCCGGGCACGATCTCGACCGCGACGGGCTCGCCCGGCCGGAACCGCGCTTCGGCGTCGAGAGCGTTGAGCGTCGAGCCGTCGGCGAGCCGCAGCGCAAGGCGCGCGACCTGTCCCTCGAAGACGACGTCGCGGATCGTGGCGCGGCGCTCGGGCGGCGTTTCCGTCCCGACGGGACTGGGCCGCAGATGCTCCGGCCGGATGAACACCGTCACGGCGCGCCCGCTCTGCCGCAGCCCTTCACCCCGGGCGACGACGGGTCCGAGCGGCGTTTCCACCGTGGCGGACGCGCCGGTCCAGTGGAGAACGCGCCCGGGCAGACGGTTGGCGTCGCCCACGAACCCCGCGACGAAAGCCGTGGCCGGATCGTGGTAGATGGTGCGGCCGCTGCCGACCTGTTCGATCCGGCCGCGGTTCATGACGGCGATCCGGTCCGACATCGCCAGCGCCTCGCCCTGATCGTGCGTGATGTACACGAACGTGATGCCTACCCGTCGCTGCAGGTCGCGCAGTTCCTGCCGCAGATGCTGCCGGAGCTTCAGATCCAGCGCCGACAGCGGCTCGTCGAGCAGCAGCACCTCGGGCTCGACGGCGAGCGCCCTGGCGATCGCCACACGCTGCCGCTGGCCGCCCGACAACGCCGCGACGGAGCTCTCGCCCTTGCCGGAGAGATCGACGAGATCGAGCAGCGCATCGACGCGGCGCCGGCGTTCCGCTCCGCCGATCCCGGCCATGCGCAGGCCATAGCCGACGTTGCCCTCGACCGTCATGTTCGGGAACAGCGCCAGATTCTGGAACACGAGCGCGGTCGGGCGGCGCTCCGGCGGAACGCCGGTCATGTCCCGTCCCCGGATCACGATGCGGCCGGCGTCCGGTCGCACGAAACCCGACAGCGCACGCAGCACCGTCGTCTTGCCACAGCCCGAGGGGCCCAGCACGCTGAAGAACTCGCCGGTGCCGATCTGCAGGCTCACGTCCTCGACGGCGGGAATGCCGCCGTACCGGACGGTGAGCCGTTCGATCTCGACGCCGTGCGACATGTCAGGCGCTGAAGGGCGTCGGCCGGTTGCGCCGCCAGATCGAGAAGTTGAGCGCCCCGGCGAAAGTGACCCAGACGAGATAAGGCACCAGCAGCCACGCTGCCTGCGCGCTGACCGGCGCGAACAGGACGATGGTCAGCAGGATCAGGAGCCAGAGTACGCCGAGTTCGAGAAACGCGAGGTCCGGCCGGCGCAGTCCGAAGAAGATCGCCGACCAGGCGGCATTCGCGACGAGTTGCAATCCGTAGACGAAAAGCGGCACCGCCGCGCCCGCGAACCCCGCCTCGCGCCAGACCAGCCAGCCGGAGATGGCGATCATCGTGTAGAGAACGGCCCATGCCGGCCCGAACAGCCAGTTCGGTGGCCGCCACCACGGCTTCGCGAGCCGCTCGTACCAGTCGCCGGGCCGGAACAGGGCGCCGGTGCTGGCCGCGGCGAGGCAGGCGGCGATGAATGCCGCGAGCGCCGGCATCGAACCCGTATCCATGTCGAGGCGTCCTCTTGTGCGCGCGGACGGTTGCAGATCGCTTCACCCCGTTCAAGCGCGTCCCGGCCGCAGCCATCGTCGCCGAAGCGAGGCGCGGGTTGTTTTTCAGTTTTTTGGCGGCGCTGTCGAAACCGCAGCGCCCGAGGACTCATCGGATTGAAGCGGCGCCGGGGTGGTGGCCGCATCGACAGGAGAGCCCAATGACCCTCACCAGCTTTATCCGGCGCTCGGTCGCCGTTCCGCTTTTCGCCAGCGGCCTCGCGGTCGGCTTCGCCGGCGGACTCTCGATCGGCAGCGCCGCCGCCGAACCGTTCACGATCTTCATCTACGAGAGCGACCAGGAACTCGCGCTGCGCAACGACGCCACGCCGAAGGGTGCGGCCTACTGGAGCAGCTACGGCGCGTTCGCCGCCGAGGCTCAGAAGGCCGGCGTGCTGCGCGGCGGCTCGGCGCTCTATGGGGCCGGCGAGATCAGGACGGTTCATGTCCGGGACGGCAAGCCCGTCACGACGCAGGCGACCTATGCGGCTTCGCCGATGAAGCTCGGCGGGTACTTCCAGATCGACGTGGCCGACATGGATGCCGCAATCGCCTGGGCCGCGAAGGTGCCGTCCGCGAGCACTGGCGCCGTGGAGGTCCGGAAGGGCTATCCCACACCCGGCATGTGACGGCATCCTGCCGTCACGCAACCCCGTGTGACGGCATCCTGCCGTCACGGCGCCTCCAGCGTGACGGCGTCCTCGCCGTCACCGTCACCACCGTCCCTCCCTTTCCCTCCGGGTTCAACGAAGGTCCTTTCCCATGCAGTACATGATCCTCTGTACCGAGGCCGCGCCCGACTTCGCCAAGCGCACCGATCCCGAGCTCTCGGGTGCCTATTGGGCGAGCTGGAGCGCCTATGGCCAGGCGCTGGCCCAGGCCGGCATCTTCGTGAGCGGCGCCGGGCTCCTGCCGCCCGACATGGCCACGACCGTGCGCGTTCACGACGGCAAGCGGCACGTCCAGGATGGTCCCTACGCCGATGCGAAGGAGCAGCTGGGCGGCTTCTTCATCATCGAGGTCCCTGATCTCGACACCGCCCTCGCCTGGGCCGCGAAGAGCCCGTCGGCGGCCTATGCCTCGGCCGAGGTCCGTCCCGTGCTGCAGATGCCGGCCTGATGACCGACGCCGCCTGGAGCGCGGCCGAGCAGGCGGCCCGCCAGTCGTATGGCCGGCTGGTCGCCTATCTTTCGGCCCGCTCCAGGGACGTCGCGGCCGCCGAAGATGCGCTTGGCGAGGCCTTCCGCCTGGCACTCGACCGCTGGCCGGAGGCGGGCGTGCCCGGGCGGCCGGAAGCCTGGCTGCTGACCGTAGCGCGGCGCGAGTTCGGGCGCCGCCTGCGCCACGGCAAGGTGGTCGAGGCGGCGCGCGCCACGCTGGATCTTGTGCTGGAGGCGCAGAGCGAGGCGCCCGACGAGGCAATCGACATGGTTTTCCCCGACGAACGGCTGAAGCTGCTGTTCATCTGCGCTCATCCGGCGATCGATCCGGCGGCGCGCCCGGCGCTGATGCTCCAGACGGTTCTGGGCCTCGACGCGGCGCGGATCGCCTCGGCGTTCCTGGTCGCGCCAGCCGCTCTCGGCCAGCGCCTCGTCCGGGCGAAAGCCAAGATCCGCGATGCACGACTGGCCTTCGCGCCTCCGGAGCGTTCCGAACTCGGTGATCGGCTCGAAGCGGTGCTGGAGGCGATCTATGCGGCCTATGGTGCCGGCTGGGACAATCTCGGCGGCAGTGATCCGAGGCGGAGCGGGCTGGCCGCGGAGGCGCTGTACCTCGGCCGGACGCTCGTGGCGCTCCTGCCCGATGAACCCGAAGCGATCGGCCTCCTGGCGCTGATGCTGCATTGCGAGGCACGGGCCGCGGCGCGGCGGGGCCCGGACGGCGGCTTCGTGCCGCTCGACCGCCAGGACGTCCGTCTGTGGCGCGACGATCTGATCGCCGAGGGCGACGCGGCGCTCGTGCGCGCGGGCACGCTGCAGCGCTTCGGTCGCTTCCAGTGCGAGGCCGCCATCCAGTCCGTCCACGCCGCGCGCCGCCTGACGGGGCGCACCGACCGGGCCGCGGTCGCCATGCTCTACGAGGCGCTGGCGCGCATCAGACCGGTGCTGGGGGTACTCGTGAGCCGCGCGGCCGCCGTGGCCGCCGACGACCGCCAGGTGGAGGCGCTGGAGATGCTCGACGCGATCGACATCGCGCGCACGCCGGATTACCAGCCGTACTGGGCGGTCCGCGCCGACGTCCTCGCGCGCTGCGATCGGCCCGCCGAAGCCGGACACGCCTACGACCGGGCGATCGGGCTCGCCGAGGACCCCAGCATCCGGGCCTTCCTCATCGGGCGCCGGGCGTCGCTCGGACCGTGCTGAACACCCGGCCCGAGCGATATCTGCCCGTCGACCGCTTGGTCAGCTGCGCGGGAGGGTGCAGGATGGGGCGTCTTCGCTGGAACTCCTCATGACGTCTGCCGCTTCCAATCTGCTCGCACCGTCCAGCGCCGTGCTTCCGGCGCTCCCGGCCGACAATCCGTTCTCGCGCGAATGGGAGACGCCGTTCGGGGTTCCGCCCTTCGCGGACCTGACCCCGGCTCACCTCGCGGCGGCCTTCCCGCTGGCCCTGGCCGCACATGATGCGGAGATCGACCGCATCGCGGCGTCGACCGCGCCCGTCACCTTCCCGGACGTCGTCGAGGCGCTGGAGCGGGCCGGGCAGGCCCTCTCGCGCGTCTCCGCGGTGTTCTACAATCTCGCTAGTGCGGACACGGACGACGACCTTCAGGCGCTGGAACGCGAGATGGCGCCGCTCATGGCGCGGCACTGGTCGAAGATCGGCATGAACCGCGCGCTGTTCCGCCGTGTCGACGAACTCTTCACCGGTCGGGGCGACCTCACCCTCTCGCCGGAACAGGCGCGCGTGCTCGAACGGACGCACAAGGGCTTCGTGCGGGCCGGCGCCCGGCTGAACGAAGCGGATCAGGCGCGGGTCAAGGCGATCAACGAGCGGCTTGCGGCGCTGGGTACGTCGTTCGGCCAGAACGTGCTCAAGGACGAGTCGGACTACGCCCTCTTCCTCGACGACGCGGCCGATCTCGACGGATTGCCGGAGTTCCTGTCCGCGGCGATGGCCAAGGCCGCGGCCGACCGCGGCAGGCCGGGCGGCCATGCCGTCACGCTGTCGCGCTCCGTGATCGAACCGTTCCTCACCTTTTCCCCTCGCCGCGACCTTCGCGAGCGCGCTTTCAGAGCGTGGACGACCCGCGGCGAGTCGGGCGGCCCGACGGACAATCTCGGCATCGTGCGCGAGATGGTGCGGCTGAGAGCGGAGAAGGCCCGACTGCTCGGATATCCGAGCTTCGCTGCCTACAAGCTCGACGACAGCATGGCGAAGACGCCGGACGCGGTCATGGGGCTGCTCGAACTGGTCTGGCAGCCGGCCCGGGCGCGCGCCGCCCGCGAGGCGGCCGATCTGGCGGAGATCGCCCGCGAGGACGGCCAGAGCGATCCGATCCGGCCGTGGGACTGGCGCCGCTATGCGGAGAAGCTGCGCCGGCGCCGGTTCGCCGTCGAGGAGGCCGCGCTCAAGCCATATCTCCAGCTCGACCGCATCGTCGCAGCCGCCTTCGACGTCGCCAGTCGCCTGTTCGGGCTCACGTTCGAGGCGCGTCCCGACATCGCAGGCTATCACCCGGACGTGCGGATCTGGGAGGTCAGGGACCGGTCCGGCGGTCACGTCGGCATCTTCATGGGCGATTATTTCGCGCGGGCGTCCAAGCGTTCGGGCGCCTGGATGAGCGCCTACCGCGGCCAGCGCAAGCTCGACGGCGAGGTGCGTCCGATCATCGTCAACGTCTGCAACTTTGCAAAGCCGGCGGAAGGCAGGCCGGCGCTGCTGTCGGTCGACGATGCGCGGACCCTGTTCCACGAGTTCGGCCATGCGTTGCACGGCCTGCTCTCCGACGTGGTGCATCCGTCGGTCTCGGGCACGTCGGTCGCCCGCGATTTCGTGGAACTGCCCTCGCAGCTCTACGAGCACTGGTTCATGACGCCCGAGGTCCTGTCGACCTGGTGCCATCACGCCGAGACGGGTGAACCGATGCCCGACGAGCTCATCCGCAAGCTGAAGACGGCCGAGACGTTCAACCAGGGCTTCGCCACCGTCGAGTATACCGCGTCGGCGCTGGTCGACATGGCCTTTCACAGGCTCGCCGGCGAGGCCGACGTCGATCCGCTCGCGTTCGAGGCGGCGGAACTCGCGCGCATCGGGATGCCCGAGGAGATCACGATGCGGCACCGGACACCGCATTTCGCGCATGTCTTCTCCGGCGACGGGTACTCGGCGGGGTATTACAGCTACCTCTGGTCCGAGGTCATGGACGCAGATGCCTTCGACGCCTTCCGCGAGGCCGGCGACGTTTTCGATGCGGCCACGGCGGAGCGGCTCGCGCGCTGCATCTATGCCGCCGGCAACAGCGCCGATCCCGCCGCGCTCTACACCGGCTTCCGCGGGCGGATGCCGACGCCCGACGCGCTCCTGGCGAAGCGCGGGCTGAAGGGCGAGGAACCGCCGATCTGAGCCGGAAGCGGAAGCTCGACTTTCTCCCTTCCGGCCCTGAATTTTTCCTCGCCGCCTTTACCTCGCTTTGACACGCCGCATGCGATGCAGCGATTCAAATGGCTGGCAATACCCTGCTCACTCTCGGCGGCGAGTTCTCGGATCGCGTCAGCGAGGCCGCGTTCCAGACGTCGAGACTGCCCGAGACGATCCGGCACTGCCGGCTCGTGTTCGGCCTTTCGGCGCTGATGAACGGCCTGTTCCTGTTCAGCGACTGGCGCTTCTACGGTCAGGACCATTTCTTGGTGGCGATCCCTGCCCGGCTGGCGGTTATCGCCGTCTCGATCGCGTGCCTGCTGGCGGTGCTCCGCGTCGAGCGCGTCCGTCAGGCCATCACCGTCATCGCGAGCTGGCAGGCGATCACCGCGTGCGCGGTGGCGCTGCTGGTCACGTCCCGCACCGATCTGGCGCTGTTCGTCGTGCTCCTCCTGCCCTCGGCGTTCTATCTGCTGGTGCCCACGACGTTCCGCGCCACGGTCGCTGCCGGCGTCTTCAGCAGCGTGCTCCTGCTTGCCGGGTACCTCGGACCTCATCCCGATCCCGCGATCGTGTCGGGTTTCGTGCTCGCGCTGGTCACGCTGAACGTCGCGCTGACCCTCGCGGTGGTGCGCAACAACCGGCTGTCCCGACTGGAATGGGCAGCCACCCAGGCCGAGCGCCGGACGAAGGACGACCTCGCCGCGAGCCGCGCGATGATGGAGCGGCTGTTCATGGCCGTGCCGATCCCGTTTCTGGTCATCTCCGGCGAGGGACGCGTGCAGGCCAACGATGCCGCCGTCGCCTTTCTGGGTTCCGAGACCGCGACGGAGACCTGCTCGTCGCTGCTCGACGCCTTCATCGATGGCGACAGGAGACGCGACTTCCTCGTCCGGCTGGAGGCCGGCGAGCGCATCGAGGCGTTCGAGGCGGAAATCCGGGATGCCCAGGGGCAGCGCCGCGATGTGCTGATCACCGCGACCCCGATGACCATCGGTGCGACGCCGGCGACCGTCTGCGGCATCGTGGACATCACCGAGCGCAAGACGGCCGAAGCCGAGGCCCGCGTTCAGGCCAGCCACGACATGCTGACGCGTCTGCCGAACCGCGCCCTGTTCCAGTCGCAGCTCGCGGAGGCGCTCACCGCGGTCGACCAGCAGAACGGGCACGCCACCGTGTTCCTGATCGATCTCGACGACTTCAAGGCCGTGAACGACACGCTGGGCCACGATGCCGGTGACGCCCTGCTGGTGCAGGTGGCGGCCAAGCTGATCGCTGTGGCCGGCCCCGACGACGTGGTCGCGCGGCTCGGCGGCGACGAGTTCGTCATCCTGTGCCGGCAGATGCGGACGCTCGCCCAGGCTCAGGCCAAGGCCGAGCGCTTCACTCTCGCGCTGCAGGAGCCGGTGACGCACCGCGGCCACTCCCTGTCCGCCAGGGCGAGCGTCGGCGTGGCGAAGGCGCCCGAACACGATCGGGAGGCCATCGAGCTGATGAAGGACGCCGATCTCGCGCTCTACCGGGCGAAGTCGCTCGGACGCAACGTCGCGGTGACCTATGATCCGGGCATGCGTGCGCCGATCATCGAGCGGGTCCGGCTGTGCCGCGACGTCCAGTCGGCGTTGGAGGACGAAAGGATCGTCCCATACTACCAGGCGCAGATCGACCTCTCGTCGGGCGCGATCGTCGGGTTCGAGGCGCTGGCACGCTGGCGTCATCCGACCCGCGGCCTGATCGCGGCCGGCGCCTTCGCCGACGTCTTCAACGAACCCGAACTCGCTGTCGCGATCGGCAACACCATGCTCCGGCAGGTCGTCGCCGACGTGAAGGCGTGGCTGGCAGCCGGTCTCGATTGCGGAACGGTCTCGATCAACCTCGCCTCGTCGGCGTTCCGCGATCCGGAACTCGCGGATATGCTGCTGGGCAAGCTGTCGGACACGGACATCCCGGCGCACCGGTTCGGCGTCGAGGTGACGGAATCCGTGCTCCTCGCCCGGACCTCCCATGACGTCGCCGGGACGCTGCTGCGACTGAGGGACGCGGGAGTGCGGATCGCGTTCGACGATTTCGGCACCGGCTACGCCTCGCTCACCCATCTGAAGCGGTTCCCGGTCGACACGATCAAGATCGACCGCACCTTCGTTCAGGACGTCGAAACCGACGAGGGCGACGCCGCGATCGTCCGCGCGGTGCTGGAACTCGGCCGTAACCTCCAGCTCGACGTCATCGCCGAAGGCGTCGAGACCGAAGGGCAGGAGGCTTTCCTGTATTCGCACGGCTGCGGAATGGTTCAGGGCTTCCGCTATGCGAAACCCGTGGCGGCCAGCCGCGTCCCGTGGCTCATCTCCGAGCCGAACCTCATGCCGGAGCAATGGCACTTGCTGGACGGCGCGGCGCGGGCTTCGGCGGCCTGACCCAATCGGCCCTTTCACGAAATAAGCTGTTGTTCGAGGCCACCGGGTTGACGCATTCTCGCCACGGTTTCCGGGGAGGCGCCGCCCTCCGCGGACTGGCCGGCGCCACACCAGTGATACGCGCATAGGAACTGTCGTTGACGGATATCGAAAAGCGGAAGGCGGAGCACGTCGACATCGTGCTGCAACGCGACGTGCGGCCGGGGATGCTGACCACCGGCTTCGAGCGGATCGCCTTCGAGAACGTCGCCCTGCCGGAGCTCGATCTGGACGGGATCGACCTGTCGACTGCGTTTCTCGGCCGGGAACTCGCGGCGCCCCTGCTCGTCAGTTCGATGACCGGTGGGCATGCGCGCGCCGCCGGCATCAACCGCGCGATCGCCGAGGCGGCCGGCGCGGCGCGCGTCGGGCTCGCGGTCGGCTCGCAGCGCGTGGCGCTGGAAGGAGCGAGCGGGGCCGGCCTCGACCGGTCGCTGCGCAGGGCCGCCGGCCCGGTGCCCATTCTCGCCAATCTCGGCGCGGCGCAGCTGCGCGGCGAGACGGGCCTCGCCATGGCGCTGCGCGCGGTCGAGATGATCGACGCCGATGCCCTGATCATCCACCTCAATCCTCTCCAGGAAGCACTGCAGCATGGCGGCGACCGCGACTGGACGGGCCTGCTCGCACGGATCGAGCTGCTGGCCCGCGATCTCGGCCGTCCGCTCGTGGTCAAGGAGATCGGCTGCGGCATCTCCGGCCGCCTCGCCCGCCGGCTGCGTGATGCCGGCGTCACGATCATCGACGTCGCGGGCGCCGGCGGCACGAGCTGGGCCGCGGTCGAAGCGGAGCGGGCGCCGACTCCGCGGCTGGCCGCGGTCGCCAACGCATTCCGCGACTGGGGCATACCAACCGCCGCCGCCCTGTCCGACGTGCGCGCGGCCTGTCCGGACGCGACCGTCATCGCGTCGGGCGGCATCCGCGACGGGGTCGATGCGGCGAAGGCCATCCGGCTCGGGGCGGACCTCGTGGCGCAGGCGGCGGGCATCCTGCCGGCGGCGATCGAGGGGACGGAGGCAGTGCTGGCCCATCTCGGCATACTGATCGACCAGCTGCGGATCAGCTGTTTCTGCACCGGAAGCCGCGACCTCCGCGCGCTCCGAACGGCGCGTCTGTGCTCGCCGGTCGTGCTCGGCTGAGGCGCGGCCACACGCGATGAAGCCCATCCTCGAACCATTGGCGGCCGGCTTGCCACAAGGTCGCGCCGCTTCGGGCGGCCCGCACGCGCTCGTTGTGGGCGGCGGCTTCGGCGGGATCGCCGCCGCGCTGCGGCTGCGGGCGAAAGGCTATGCCGTGACGCTGTTCGAGCGCTGCGCGAGCCTCGGTGGTCGTGCGCAGGTCTTCGAGAAGGACGGCTTCCGTCACGACGCCGGGCCGACCGTGATCACCGCGCCATTCCTGTTCGACGAATTGTTCGCGTTGTTCGGGCGGCGGACGGCCGATTATCTCTCGTTCCGGCCGTTGACGCCCTGGTACCGCTTCCGGTTCGACGACGGGACCGAGTTCGACTACGGCGGCACGCTCGACGAGACGCTGGCGGAGATCCGCCGGATCGAGCCGGCCGACGCGGACGGCTACCTCCGGCTGCTGGAGCATTCGCGCAAGCTCTACGAGAAGGGCTTCGTCGAACTCGCCGACCGGCCGTTCCACGAGCTGTCGCTCATGATGCGTCAGGGCGGGGCGCTGGCACGGCTGCGCGCGGACCGGTCGGTCTGGCAGCTCGTCTCGCGCCATCTCCAGCACCCGAAGCTGCGCGAGGCGTTCTCGATCCATCCCCTGCTGGTCGGCGGCAATCCCTTCGAAACGACCAGCATCTACGGGCTGATCCACTACCTGGAGCACCAGTCGGGCGTGCTCTATGCCGAGGGCGGCACGGGCGCCATCGTCGCGGCGCTGGCGCGACTGATGGCGCAGGAAGGCGTGGACGTCAGGCTGTCCACCACGATCCGCTCGATCGTCATCGAGGACGGCGCGGCGCGGGGCGTGGTCACCGGCGATGGCGAGGTCGTTCCGGCCGCACTCGTCGTCTCCAACGCCGATCCGATGCATATGTACCGGAGCATGGTGGCCCCGGAAGCGCAGTCGCTGCCCACGCGGCTCAAAGCCCGTTCACGGCTTTCGATGGGCCTGTTCGTGCTCTATTTCGGCACGCGGGGCCAGTACGACGGCGTGGCGCGCCACACGATCTGGCTCGGGCCGCGCTATCGGCCGCTGCTGGACGACATCTTCCGCCGGAAGGTGATGACGGAAGACTTCTCGCTCTACATCCACCGCCCGACCGCGACCGATCCCGGCTTCGCCCCACCCGGCTGCGACAGCTTCTACGTGCTGTGTCCCGTGCCGAACCTCGCAGGTGGCATCGACTGGGCGGCGGAGGGCCCGCGGCTGCAGCGCCGGATCGTCGCCGCGCTCGACCGCACAATCCTTCCGGGATTGCCCGAGCGGATGACGGCGGACTTCTTCATGACGCCGGCGGATTTCGAGACCCGGTACCTGAGCCACGAAGGGGCCGGCTTTTCGGTAGCGCCATATTTCACGCAATCGGCCTGGTTCCGGTTCCACAACCGCGCGGAGGGGATCCGGAACCTCTATCTGGTCGGCGCCGGCACGCATCCGGGCGCCGGGATCCCCGGCGTCCTGTGCTCTGCGAAAGTGGTCGACCGGCTGGTGCCGGCGGTCGTCTGAGACGGCTCGGCTACTCGGCTGCCAGCCGGACGTACTGTCCGTTGGCCATCGGGCAGGCATTCCAGAGCCCGCGCAGAACGTCGACGAGATAATCCATCTGCGCGTCCGTATGCACGGGCGAAGGCGTCAGCCGGATGCGCTCGGTGCCCTTGGGCACCGTGGGATAATTGATGGGCTGCACGTAGATGCCGTACTGGTCGAGCAGCACGTCGGTCAGCGTCTTGCAGTGGACGGGGTTGCCGACCATCACCGGGACGATGTGGCTCGGACCCTCGATCACCGGCAGGCCGGCATCCCACAGCCGCTGCTTCAGGGTATGGGCGCGTTCCTGATGGCGCTCGCGCTCGATCGAGCTGGTTTTCAGATGCCGGATGCTCGCGAGCGCACCGGCCGCCACCGCCGGGGCCACCGAGGTCGTGAAGATGAATCCGGACGCATATGACCGGATCGCGTCGCAGCAGGCGCGGCTTGCGGCGATGTATCCGCCCATCACGCCGAAGCCCTTGGCCAGCGTGCCGTTGATGATGTCGACCCGGTGCATCACGCCGTCGCGCTCCGCGATGCCGCCGCCGCGCGCACCGTACATGCCCAC
>CAZVMY010000010.1:0-19426 GCA_964628955.1 uncultured Methylocystis sp. | reverse complement strand
TCGGAGAGACGGTCCGCCTCGCTTGATGCGACGCAGGGGTCCGTACGGGACCGCGGTTGGACAATGGAAGGGCCATCCCGCTGGGGTGGCCCTTCTTCATGCGCGCATGCCTATGCTCATACCCATGCCGCCGCTTGAAGCGGCCGAAGACGCCTCGTAAGACCACTTCACGTCGGCGAGGCCCGGCGTATGACGCCCGCGCACGGATCATCCCATGACCGCTTTCCCGATTGGCAGCGCTCCCCTGCGGCTGGAAGACATCCAGCGGCTGTGCGCCGACGGCGCCCGGATCGAGCTTGCCCCGGAAGTACCCGGCCGGATCGCCCGCGCCCGCGCGGTGGTCGATGCCTACGCCGCTGGCGACGAGCCGATCTACGGCTTGAACACGGGGCTCGGCGGCAATCTGGGTTTCCGGCTCGACCCTGCGGGAATCGAGGCATTCCAGGTCCAGTTCGTGCGCGGCAGGAACGTCGGGGTCGGCGATCCGCTGCCACGCGCGGTCTGCCGGGCCGCCCTCCTGTGCCGCATCGTCACCATGGCCAACGGGTATTCGGGCGTCTCTCGATCGACGCTGGACGCGCTCGTCGCGATGTTCAACGCCGGCGTGACCCCGGTCATCCCGGCGCGCGGCTCGATCAGCGCCGCGGACCTCGGCATCGCGGCGCATCTCGCCTCGGTCGTGATCGGCCGGGGCGAGGCCTGGCTCGGCGACCGCAGGCTGCCGGGCGCGCAAGCCCTCGCAGCGGCGGGCCTTTCGCCCGTCATCCTGAAGCCGAAGGATGGCCTCGCGCTGTGCAACCACGGCAGCCCGACGTCGGCACACGCGGCACTCACGCTCCTCGATCTTGGACACGACCTACTGGTGGGCGCCGCGGTCGCGGCCCTTGCCGCCGAGGGATATGGCGCCAATCCGAGCATCTACGACGACAGGCTGGCGGCAGCTCGTCCGGCGCGCGGCCAGCGCGAGGCCGCCGAACTCTTCCGGGCCCTGCTCGCGGGCAGCACTCTGCACGAGAATGCCCGCAACATTCAGGACGCGGTCTCGTTCCGCTGCATCGCTCCGATCTTCGGAACCGTCTTCGCCCAGTACCGGATCGCGCGCGAGGACGTCGAGATCGAGATCAACGGATCCGCCGACACCCCCATGGTGCTGCCGGAGGACGGACTGATGCTCTCGTCGCCGAACTTCCACACACCCGGCATCGCGTTGGTGATGGACGGTCTCGCGATCGCACTGACTCATCTGGCGACGGCCTCGGCGTATCGCATCACCAAGCTGATGAACCCCACCCTCTCGGGGTTGCCGAAGTACCTGTCGCCGGTCGGCGGGGCATCCGCCGGCTACGTCACGCTCCAGAAGACCGCAGCCTCGCTGCATGCGGAGATCCGGCTCGCGGCCATGCCGGCGAGTCTCGACGCCATTCCCGTGTCCGATACCGTCGAGGACCTCGCGCCCCAGACGCTGCTCGCGATCCGCAAGCTCGCCGGCCAGCTGTTGCCGTTCCGGCTGCTGCTCGCGATCGAGGCGCTCGTTGCCGCCCAGGCCGTCGATCTCAGGGCAGGCGCGCGCCCCGCCCCGGCGACACGCGCGCTGTTCGATCTGATCCGCGCCGTCGTCCCGATGCTGCACGAGGACCGCGAGCCGGGACTGGACGTGATGGCCGTCGCCGGCGTGCTGGACGACCCCACACTGCCGGCGCGCTTGCGCTCGTTTCTTTCGGAGATAGAGTTGGAGCGGTAATCCGCTCGGGCGCGATACGATGGCTCATGGCCGATCGCGCACGGTTCTTGCTAGGTCACCGGTTCTTGCCAGGCCACGATCCTGCCCGGCCGGCGATACCGGCAACGATCCGGCCCCATCTGCCAGGGAGAAGACGATCATGAACCCGCTGTCCCGCCGCGTATTCCTCGCCGGTACCTCCGCCGCCGGCCTTGCCGGGCTGGTCGATGCGCGAAACGAGGTCCTGGCTCAGGCCAAGACCAGCATCTCCGTCCGGATCGAGCGCGACATCACCGTTCTCGATCCCGCGTTCCGGGGAGGGCCGCATGATGCCCAGATCATCCGCTCGGTCTTCCAGCGCCTGATCTCGTACAAGCCGAGTTCGGAGCAGACGGAGCTGGACGCGGCCTCGGAGGTCAAACAGGTCAGCCCGACGCTGATCGAGTTCACGCTAAAGCCGAACCAGATGTTCAGCGACGGCTACGGCGAGATGACCGCCGACGACGTGAAGTTCTCGTTCGAGCGCTTCTCGGTCGCTCCGGTCGACGGGAAGGAATCGCCCTACAAGGGTGACTGGACCGGATTGACCGGCGTCGAGGTCACGGGGAAGTACACCGGCAAGATCAATCTCTCGAAGCCGAACGCGGGCCTGTTCGCGATCGCTCTCGCCGACATCTCGGGCTGTATCGTCTCGAAGAAGGCGGTGCTGGAACGCGGCGTCGAGCACAACACCAAGCCGGTCGGCTCAGGTGCCTACCAGGTCGCTTCGGTCGAGAAGCAGCGCGGCGCGACCCTGAAGCGCAATCCGGCCTATGCCGGACCGAAGCCGATTTACGAAGAGATCAACGTCCGGTTCATCCAGGACCCGAAAACCGCCGAACTGGCCCTGCGGTCCGGAGAACTCGATTTCGCCGTGCTGCCTCCCGCGATCGCCGAACCACTGCGCGGCGCGTCCGGCCTCACGGTGGAGCAGTATCCCGGCCTCGCTTACCTGTGGCTCGGCATCAACATGGAAAAGCCGCCCTACAACGACATCCGCGTCCGGCAGGCGATCCGGCTGGCGCTGGACGTCGACCAGATGCTTCTCGCCGGATTCAACGGCAAGGCGCCGCGCCTCAACGCGCTGATCGTCCCGCCGATCCTGGGCAGCTGGTCCGATGCGCCGGTCTACAAGCGCAACGTCGCCGAGGCGAAGAAGCTGCTCGCCGAGGCTGGGCAGACCAACCTGAAGACGCGGATCACGGTGCTCAACCAGCCGATCTTCCAGAGCATGGCGCTGGTGGCGCAGGCCCTGCTCAAGGAGGTCGGCATCGACGCACAGGTCGACGTTCAGGAAGGCGGCACGTTCTGGGATCTCGGCAAGGGCGAGGCCGGCAAGAACGTCGACATGTTCATGATCCGCTTCAACGGCAAGCTCGATCCGAGTTTCCTGATGCAATGGTTCGTCTCCGGCCAGATCGGCACGTGGAACTGGCAGCGCTTCAGCAGCCCGGAGTTCGATCGCCTGGCAGCCGAGGCGATCGCGGAACTCGATCCCGCCAAGCGCGCGGCGATCGTGATCAAGGCACAGCAGGAGATGGACAAGTCCGCCGCGTTCGTCTGGCTGACGAACGACGTCGCCTACGTCGTCCGGCGCTCGACGGTGAAGCCCGCGTTCCTGCCGGGCGCGATCGACTGGCAGCTCGACCGTTTCGCGGCGGCCTGATCCCGCCCGGCCCCGGCCTGCCGGCGACACGGCGGACGCTTCGTGACCGAGACGGCACGCTACCTCGCGAGCCGGCTCGTCACCACGGCCCTGATCATCATCGGGGCCATGGTGCTGCTGTTCACATTGTCGGCGGTGGTACCCGGCGATCCGGCCACCGCGCTGCTCGGGCCGCAGGTGACGCCGGAATTCGCGCGGCGGTTCATCGCCGACATGGGGCTCGACCAGCCGCTGCACATCCGGCTGTTCACGTTCCTGGGCAACATGCTGACCGGACGGCTCGGCACCGACGTGCTCTCGGGCCGACCAGTGACCGAGATCGTAGGCAACGTCCTGCCCTACACGTTCATCCTGACGTTTACGGCGATCGGTCTCGCGGTGCTGATCGGCGTGCCGCTCGGCTGTTTCGCCGCGACCCATCGCGGCACGATCTTCGACAACGTGCTGGCGTTCGTCAGCGTCGCCTTCATCGCGATCCCGTCCTTCGTGATCGCGATCTTCCTGCTACTGATCTTCTCGATCTGGCTCGACTGGCTGCCGGTTCTGGGCGCCGGGCGGCCGGGAGACTGGGCCGATCAGGCGAAGCGGCTGATCCTGCCGACCGTCGCGCTTTCGCTGGGCTGGATCGGGTTCATCGCCCGCCTGATCCGCACCTCGATGCTCGAGGTCCTGGGCGAGAGCTACATCCGGACGGCCCGCGCCTATGGCCTCTCCGAACGCCTGGTCGTCTACAAATATGCGCTGAAGAACGCCTGCATCCCGACCATCGCGATCCTCGGCATGGGGATCGGCCGCCTGCTCGGCGGGGCGGTGCTGGTCGAGATCGTCTTCTCCCGGCCAGGCCTAGGCCGGCTGATCTTCGACGCGATCTCGGCTCGCAACTATCCGGTGCTGCAGGGGGCGGTGCTGGTCGTCGTCCTGATCTTCGTCGTCACCAACCTGCTGGTCGACCTGAGCTACTCGGCGATCGATCCGCGCATCCGCCGCATGGCCGGGCGCGAGGCCAAACCGCTGTGAGATCAGGTTGGACCGGAGAATGTCGGCAGTGAACCTGGTTGCACCCATCCTGCGCGTATTGCGCGTCGTAGCCGGCACGCTGCCGGGCGCCGTGGGCATGGCGATCGTGTTCGTGGTGGTCACGGCCGCCCTGTTCGCGCCGCTTGTGGCGACCCACAACCCGGACAGCCTCGACGTGCTCAACCGCTTCGCCGGGTCGAGCAGCGCGCATTGGCTTGGCACCGACCATCTGGGCCGTGACCTGTACAGCCGGCTGGTGCATGGCTCGTCGGTGGCGATGGCGGTCGCGCTCACCTCGATCTCGATCGCGCTCGTGACCGGAACGCTGCTGGGCATCGTCGCCGCCTTCCTGCCGGCCCGCACGGAGCGGGTGATCCTGATCGTCTTCGACATCATCTCGTCGTTTCCCAGCCTGGTCCTCGCGCTGGCCGTGGTCGCCGTGTTCGGCCCGTCCACCCTTCTCGTGATCCTCGTGGTCGCAGTGACGCTCGTGCCGCATTTCGGACGCGTCGCGCGCGCGCAGGTCCTGACCGTGAAGACGCAGCCGTTCATCGAGGCGGAGCGGCTGCTCGGAGCGTCCGGCACGCGCATCGTGCTCTCGCATCTCCTGCCCAACATCGCCGGTCCGCTGGTCGTTCTCGCCAGCATGGACATTCCGGTCGTGATCACGATCGAGGCCGGACTGTCCTTCATCGGCCTTGGAGTCCGGCCGCCGCTGGCGAGCTGGGGTACGCTGATCTACGACGGCTATGCCTATCTGTCGGACAGCCGCATCCCGGTCATCGTCGCGAGTGCCGCGCTCGGCGTGGCGACGCTAGGCTTCACGCTGTTCGGCGAGGCCTTGCGCGATGCCGTGGATCCGCGTCTCGACCGGGGCCACTAGGATGGCCGAGCCGCTGGTTTCGATCCGCCGCCTCGTCATCACGGCGCGCACCGAGCAGGGCGAAGTCAACATGCTGCGTGGCGTCGACCTCGACATCGGGCGGGGCCGAATTCTGGGCGTTGTCGGCGAGTCCGGTTCGGGCAAGTCGACGCTCGCCTCCGCCCTGCTGCGTCTGCTGCCGCAGAACCTCGCCCGGATGGAAGGCTCGATCCGCTTCGACGGCACCGAGCTGATGACGCTGCCGTCGGGCGCCATGAACGGCTGGCGCGGCACGCGGATCGCCATGATCTTCCAGGACCCCATGACGGCGCTCAACCCGCTGTTCACGATCGGCACGCACCTGGTCGACGTGGTCCGTCGCCGGACACCCGACCTGTCGCGCGCAGAAGCGCTGGCCCGTGGCGAGGCCAGGCTCCGCTCGGTCGGCATCGCCGATGCGGCGCTCCGGCTGAAGGCCTATCCGCACGAGCTCTCCGGAGGCATGCGCCAGCGCGTGATGATCGCCATGGCGCTGCTGGTAGAGCCCGATCTGCTGCTCGCGGACGAGCCGACGACGGCGCTCGACGCCACCGTCGAGGCGCAGATCGTGGCGCTCTTCAAGGCCCTGCGCGAACGATTCCAGGGGTCGATCGTGTTCATCTCGCACCACCTCGGGCTCGGCGCCGAGCTCTGCGACGATATCTGCGTCATGTACGGCGGCCTCGTCGTGGAGGCGGGGCCGGTGGCCGACGTGCTCGCCCGGCCGCGGCACCCCTACACGCGCGCCCTGCTCGAATGCGAGATCGAGTCGGAGGATGACGGCCGGCTGAAATCGATCCCAGGGGACGTGCCCCGGGCCGCCGATCCCCTGACGCAGTGCATCTTCGCGCCGCGCTGCACGTTCGCCGAGGGACTCTGCCGGACCGCAATGCCGCCTCTGGCAGCCTATGAGCCCGGCAGGCATGCCGCCTGCTACCGCTCCGACGAGGTTATGGTGTCGGGCGACCCCGCCGCGGTCCCGGCATGACGGGCCTGCTCGACATCCGAGACGTCGCGGTCGTCTACGGCGGCCGCGTCCGGGCGCTCGACGGCGTTTCGCTGACCGTCCACAAGGGCGAGATCGTCGGCATCGTCGGCGAATCGGGCTCCGGCAAGACCACGCTGTGCCGGGTCGTTATGGGCCTCCTGGCCGCGACCAGTGGCGACGTCCTCATCGAGGGCCGCCCGCTGTCGGACCTCCTCGCCGAAGACCCCCTCAAGTTCAGGCGCCGGGCGCAGATGCTTCTTCAGGACGCAGTGGCCTCGCTCTCCCCGCGCATGACGGTCCGAACGCTGGCCGAAGAGCCGCTGCGGATTCACGGGATCGATCTCGTGACGGGACGGGACCGGCTTCAGGCGCTGCGCGGCCGCCTCGGTCTTCCCGACGGCCTGCTGGCGAAGTTCCCGCATCAGATTTCAGGCGGCCAGGCGCGGCGCGTCGCCATCCTCAGAGCGCTGGCACTCCAGCCGGAGATCATCGTCGCCGACGAACCCACGGCCGGCCTCGACGTTTCGGTGCAGGGCGAACTGCTCAACCTGCTGCTCGATCTTCGCGCCGAGTTCGACCTGACCTACCTCGTGGTCAGCCACAACCTGAACGTGGTGCGCCGCATCACGGGCCGCACCGTCGTCATGTATCTCGGACAGCTCGTCGAGGTGGCGTCGACGCGGGCGCTGTTCGCCGCCCCCGCCCATCCGTACTCGGCCGCGCTGCTCTCGACCAATCCCTCGATAGACCCGGCGCGGCGTCAGCAGCGGATCGTTCTGAAGGGCGAAATCCCGAGCGTGATCAATCCGCCGTCAGGCTGCCGCTTCCACACCCGCTGCCCGCAGGCCGCGCGACGCTGTGCAGAGGACGAACCACAGCTTCGCCCCCTCGCCGACGGATCGGAGCGCGAGGTCCGGTGTCACTTCCCGCTCGTCGCTGCCACCCCCCTGACAGCATAGGACCTCCCATGTCCACGCCCGCCGCGATGCCGCCGATCTATCTCACCTATCTCAATCGCCTCGACATCGAGGCGCTGGCGATCACCGACGACGAAATCCTCGCCGCCATCGAAGGCTCGCTGGCGGCGCAGGGCCGCGGCGAGGCGGTGATCGAACCGCGCGTGCATCTGGAGCCCGGCGTCGCCAACGGCCATTTCAATGTGCTGCGCGGCTCGCTCGGCGGCGACATCGATGCCGCCGGCGTCAAGGTCGTCGGCGACTTCGTCGACAACTACAAGCAGAACCTCCCCTCGGAACTGGCGGTGCTCACCCTGTTCGACCGTTTCAACGGCGTGCCGAAAGCGATTCTCGACGCGTCGGGGATCACCGACATGCGGACCGGCGCCGTGACCGCCATCGGCGCCAAGTATCTCGCGCGCAAGACGTCGAAGGTGCTGGGTCACATCGGTGCGCGCGGCACCGCCTACTGGAACGTGCGGCTGCTCGACCGGCTGTTCGACTTCGACGAGATCCGCGTCCATTCGCGCCGGCCGGAAAGCCGCAACGCCTTCGCATCGCGTCTGTCGGACGATCTCGGCAAGCCGGTGATCGCCACTGCCGACTGGAGGAGCTGTGTCGAGGGTGCAGACATCGTCGTCGAGGCATCGCGCCTCGACCAGCCAACGCCGATGCTCCGGACGGAATGGATCGCGCCCGGCGCCTTTGTCGTGCCCTATGGGACCATGAGTGCCGTCGAGCTGTCACTGACCGACATCATGTCGAAGCTCGTCGTCGACGACTGGGGCCAGTGCAAGGGCGGCAAGTTCGGTTCGCTGCGGGCGCATGTGGAAGCCGGCAAACTGTCGGAAACGACGCTGCACGCCGAAATGGGCCAGATCGTCGCGGGGCTCAAGCCCGGACGCGAGCGGGACGACGAGACGATCCTGTTCTGGCATCGTGGCCTCTCGCTCTCCGACATCGCGCTCGGCCACGCGATGCTGGAGAAAGGCCGGCGGCTCGGCGTCGGACAGAGGCTGCGCTTCGCTTGAGCGCCTGTCGGCTCACTTCAGCAGGCTAGGCAGAGCCGTGATGATCGACGGGAAGATCGTCATCAGCACCATGCCGAACATCATCACCCAGGTCACCGGCCAGGACGCGGCGAAGACCTCCTTCAGGGTGATCGTGTCGGGTGCCGCCGCCCGCAGCGCGAACATGGTGTAACCGAACGGCGGCGTGAGCGAACCGATGGTCAGATTGATGGAGAACAGCGTCCAGAACCAGATCGGGTCGAAGTCGAGACTCCTCACCAGCGGTGCATAGAGCGGGATCGCGACCAGCATGAAGGCGATCTGGTCGATGAACATGCACAGCACGAAGGGGATCAGCATCATGAGGAGGAACATGACGAGCGGCGGCAGGTCGAGGCTCGCCGCCCAGGCGACGAGGTCGCGCGTCGCACCGGTGAAGGCGAGGAGTTGGCCGAACAGGACGGACGTCGCGACGATGACCAGGATCATCGCGGAGATCGATGCAGCCGATGCGAAGGCGTCGCGCAGCATGGCGAAGGACAGGCGGCCGTAGACCGCACCGGTCAGGAGGGCGCCGGTGACACCGGTCGCCGCCGCCTCCGAAGGCGTCGCGATGCCGAGCAGGATCAGGCCCATGACGGCGAAGACGACGACGCCGAACGGCAGGATGCGCAGGACGAGCCACAGCGACTCGCGCGCGCCGGGAGCGGCTCTCTCGCCGGTCTCGCGCGGGGCCTTGCCCGGATCGCGCCAGATCTCGACGGCGACCCAGGCCAGCATCAGCCCGGCGAGAAGCAGGCCCGGCAGGATGCCGGCGACGAGAAGGCCAGCGATCGAAACGTCGGCCATGGAACCGATGATCACGGCGAGCAGGCTGGGCGGGATGATCGGCGCGAGGCTCGCGCCGCCCTGGATCAGCGCGGCGGAGAGCTTCTTGTCGTATCCGCGCCGTACCATGTCGGGCAGCATGGAGCGGCCCAGCATGGCGACGACGGCGACCGCAGAGCCCGACAACGCGCCGAACAGCGTCGACAGCGAGACGACCAGCACGTAGAGCCGCCCCCGGACGCGACCGATCAGCCGGTCGACGCTGTCGAACAGCACTTCGACCGCACCGGAGCGGAACAGGATCTCACCCATCAGGATGAACAGCGGGATCGTCGCGAACCCTGACGACGTCGCCGTGTCGACCACGGAGTTGACGAAGAGCCCGAACCCCGCCGGCCCGAACAGAACGACGACGCCGCCGAGGTTGAGCGCGAGGAAGCCGAGGTAGATCGGCAGGCCGATGACGAGCACCACGACGAGAAGGCCGAGGCCGACGGAGAGGCTCAAGGCCCAACTCATGAGATCCTCACGTGGGAAGCTCGATGCCGGTCCCCGCAAGATCGCGGGCGAAGCTCAACCGCGCGAGATGCAGCGCCGAGTTCGCGAAGCCGTAGGCGATGACGGCCGTCAGCCACCATTTCGGGATGGCGAAGGCGGCGACCGTCTCTATCCCCTGAGCGCCCTGCGTCAGCCCCTCGCCGGCGAAGATGACCGCGGTCGTGGCGCACATGAGCGCGCCGGCCCCGGCGATCCACCGCGAAACGAGGCGCAGTCGGGGCGCGCTCAGCCGCTCGATCAATGAGGTGATCGCTACGTGGCCCGACCGCCGCGTTACGTCCGGAAAAACGAGGAAGATCGAGAGACAGAGTGCGTAGTTGACGAGATCAGCCGACCAGGTCGTCGGCGCGTTGAAGACGTAACGCAGCACGACCTCGACGTTGTAGGCCGCAAAGATCACCGCAAGCGCGGCGCAGCCAACGGCGAACCCTGCACGGGTCAGCACGTCGTGCAGCGCGCCTGCCGCGCTGCTCCACCGCGGGGACGTTGCCGCGAGGCTCATGTCTCGTCCCCGCGCCGGATGGTCAGCGTGTCACGCCCTTCTCGGTGGCGAGAGTCCGCAGCGCCCGCGCATCCTCGTTCTTGGCAGTCGCCACTTCCCAAACCCCGTCGGCCCAGAGCTTGTCGAGACGCTGGGTGTCCTCCGGCGCGAAGCTCGTTTCAAGCATACCCTTGCCCTTGAGCCGTTCCCATTCCTCCACGACGATCTGGTCGAAGCGCCTGACCGTGGCGAGTTCGAGCTTGCGGCCCTCCTCGAGGATGACGGAGCGATCGGCCTCCGGCAGCGCGTCGAAGGCGCGCCGGTTCATCAGAATCATCAGGCTGCCCTGGCCGAAGGACGGCCGGACCATGTACTTCGCCACCTCATGCAGTCTCAGGTCCTCGACGCCCGTCGTACCCCAGGCGGCGGCATCGACGACGCCACGCTCCAATGCCGTGTAGGTCTCACCGGGCGATAGCACGACCGGAGCGCCACCGAGCGCCTTGATCATGGGGTGGTAGGAGACCGTACCGCGCACCTTGAGCCCGGCCAGCCCGTTCGGTCCTCCGATGGGCTTCTTCACGACATAGAGGAAGCCCTTCGTGCCGAGCGGCGTGATGGCGATCAGCTTCAGCCCGAACTTGCCGTAGTGCCTGTCGACGAAGTCCCATACGCCGCTGTCGCGACGTTTCACCGGGTCGCCGTCGATCGCGTCGGTCGAAAGACCCACCGTGGTGGTGCCCGAGTGATAGGCCGGATGCGTGAAGAGCATGTCGAACACGCCTGCCGTGACCGGCTGGAGCTGCTCGAAGACCGGCACGGACTCGGGCCCGTTGAAGCGCGCCGTCACGCGGCCGCCCGTCGCTTTCGCGATCGTCTCGAGGAAGGGTTTCGCCACCTCGCGTGAGAACAAGAAGTTGCCGTCGAACCCGGACAGCACCTTGAGTTCGCGCCCCTGGGCCCACGCGCCAGGGGCCGCGGAGACGCCCGCGAGACAGATGCACAAGGCACTCAACAGACGACGCATGATCGTTCTCCCCGTTTTGCATTTCAACGGCCGGAGGTCGATGCCCCTCGGTTCCAGTTGGAACCCATGAAAGCTCAGTTCCAATCGGAACTCAAGAGGACTAATGTTTGTGGGGCGAGGAGCACGACCAGATGCGATCGAACCTGAAGGAGCGGCCAGGGATGGAGGCGCCGGGCCCGCTCGGTATTCTCGACGACAACATGATCCGGATCGCCTTCCGCGTGAGCTGGCTGGCGAACTTCTATTCGGGACCGATCTATCGCGACCTGGAGCGTGAACTCGGCCTGACGCGGCCGGAATTCATCGTTCTCTTCTGTCTGGCTCATCAGCCCGGCGTCAGCGCCCAGGACATCCGTATCATGACGGGTCGGCCGAAGAACTCGATCAGCCGGGCCGTCAACAGGCTCATCAAGGACGAGCGCATCCTGCGCAGACCAGATCCGGTCAATTATCGCGCCGCCCTGCTCGACCTGACCGACGACGGCCGCGCCCTCGTCGACACGCTGATCACGCGTTTCAAGGATCGCGAAGCACAGATGCTCGCACCGCTCTCCGGGGCAGAGAGACAGGCGTTCGATCGGCTGCTCAGCAAGCTCGTCCACCGTCGCGACGATTGGGCAGCCGTCTATTGAGCGCCTGTCGGAAGACGCCCGGCTGACTTGCCAGTGAGACCTCATCCGCAGCGGTGAGTGCCGCGTCGTGACCCGACATCGCGCTCCGCCACGCGATGCTGGCGAAAGGCCGGCGGCTCGGCATCGGACGGAGGCTGCGCTTCGCCTGAGATCTGGCGCGCTATCGTCCTGCTCTCACGTCAACGCACGAAGCGCATGCGCGGCAATGGTCTCGCCGTGCTCCTGGACGAAGTGGCCTCCTTCTGCGATGCGCAGCGGGGGCGGGCAGCCGCGGATGCCCAGCCGCAGCCGCTCCATCAGCTCCGGCGTGAAAACCGGGTCACGCTCTCCGATCGCCATCATCGCGCGACCGGACCATTCCTCCGCCCAGAACCGCGCGGCTTGCCGCGACACGGCGACACCATCCGCGTCCGGACGATCGGGCACCATCTCCGGGAAGGCGCGCGTCGCGGCACGATGATCCGCCGTCGGGAACGGCGCGTCGTAGGCTGCGCATTCGGCGTCGCTCATGTGCGGGTTGCCGCGCGCGAAAAGGCGGCCGATGGAGAAGTCCGGTTTGGCGCGGCACATCGCGCGCCATTCCAGGAAGCCCTCGGGCAGCGGCCGTTCCGCGGTCGCGAGGTAAGTGTTCATGATCAACACGCCGCTGAAGCGTTCGGGCGTGGCAAGGGGCAGCGTCAGACCGATCAGGCCGCCCCAGTCCTGAACGACGAGGTTGATGTTGACCAGTCCCAGGTGCTCCACCAGTTCGAGCAGCACGGTCCGATGCCAGGTGAACGTATGCTGCCGATCGTCCGTCGGTTTGTCGCTTCGACCGAAGCCCGGCATGTCGGGCGCGACCACCCGATGGCCGGCATCGAGGAACGCCGGCAGCATCCGCCGGTAGACATAGCTCCATGCGGGATTTCCGTGCAGGCAGAGCCAGGTCACGGCCGCGTCCCGAGGACCTTCGTCCACGAGGTGCAGCCGCAGGCCACGAAGACCTGGCAGGTCGTCGATGTACCGAGGTTGCCATGGGAAGCCCGGCAGACCGGAGAAACAAGCCTCCGAAGTACGGATGTGGGGGATGTTCGCCATCGGGTTGATCTTTTCAGCTGTCGAACCGCCGCTCGCCGAGCACTAGAGCTCTGGCGTCACTACCAACGCCACAGGACTCGATGAGAAGATAGCCACTCAGGAAAAAGACCCCACCGCAGACGGCGAGTAATCCCAGCGCGATGCCGCCGACGCTGAAGCACTGCCGCCACGCTACCCAAAACCCCGACAGCAGCAGCATGCCCAGAAAGTCGAGATTGAATTGACCGGACCACGCCATTCTGGCGATATCGCCAAAACATCGGCAAGAGGTTCAGTCCTTGCCGCGAAACGACCATGCCGCTGTAGACGGCAACCGTTACGAAGATCAGCACGAGCAGCAGGCGAAGAGCCGTCATCGTTCTTGCCGTCGACAAGAATGGTTGGACGAAGGGTACATCACGCCCGGCCGGTCGTGACGTCACGTCGACGTTGGTTATCGACGGTGTTCGAACGTCCAGCTCAGCAGCGGTCCGCGAGGTGTTCGATTGCGGTCATGATCGCTTCTGCCATGCCGGCATCGCGGCTGTCGTGGTCGGCATTCTCGACGACACGCAGCAGACTTCCCGGCCATGCGCGATGCAGCATCCGGGGCGTGATCAACGGTCCCGTGCCGGCGTATCGGCCGCCGAAGGACGGCTACGTCCCGCCCCCCCGCTGGTCGAACAGGAGGACGTCGAACCGCTCTGGATCGAAATAGCGCCGCGAGGTCGCCGAAGCGCCTGACCCCGGACCGCCGTGCAGAACGACCGTCGGCAGGCCCCCGGCACGCCCGCATCGCTCCCAGTAAAGCGAGTGTCCGTCGCCGACCGCCAGCATGCCCGGGCACGCGGTTCGACAGGAGGATGAAGTTCCTCGGTGATGGTCACTATGCTCCTCGGTCGTCATCGACGGGAGGATGCATCGGCCGGCGTTGGACCATGCTCGCTACCGGGCCTTGCAGGATCAGAGCCGTTGGTGCCCCTAGCCGGGATCGAACCAGCACTCCTTGCGGAATCCGATTTTGAGTCGGACGCGTCTACCAGTTCCGCCATAGGGGCAACGCGGCGGGACAATAGCCAGCGACGTCATCCGGTCAACCGGCAACGTGGCGACGATCCGGATGCGGATGGGAGCCGCGTGGTGGCCGAACTCGACCGGCCCGCGCTGCGGCGCGCCGGCCCCGTACCCGGCATGGAACCAAGCCGAGCGCGCCCGTCATGCGACGGTATTCTTGTGAACGGCGCCGTCCTTCATGATGACCCGGAAGTTTCGGGCGGGGTCCTCGATCAGACTGATGTTGGCGATCGGGTCGCCGTCGACGAGCAGGAGATCGGCGAGCGCGCCTTCCTTCACGACCCCGAGCTTGCCCTCGTAGGGGCTGCGCAGGCCGGACAGCGCGAGGAGCTCCGCGTTGTCGGCGGTGGCCATCTTCAGGACCTCCGCGGCGGTATACCAGCGCGTCAGTTTCGCGAGCTGGGCACCTTGGCGGGTGGCAAGCCTGGCATCGAACAGCGTGTCGGTGCCCCAGGCCGTCTTCATCCTGTATTTCCTGGCCAGCTGATAGGCCGTGTCCGTGCCGGCGGACGTCTGAAGCTGCTTCTTGCGGCTGTCGGAGCCTTCGGGTTTGGGGTTGGCGTCCTGATCGTCGAGGAAGGGTTGAAGGGACCACCAGGTCCCTTTCTCGGCCATCAGCGCCACGGTCGGCTCATCGAGCAACTGACCATGCTCGATGCAGGCGACCCCGGCCTCGATGGCCTGCCGCGTCGCCTTCGGCAGATAGGCATGCACGGTGACGTAAGTGCCCCAGTTTTCGGCCGCCTCGACAGCGGCCCGCAGCTCCGGAACCGTGTACTGCGTGACGTCCAGCGGATCGTAGACGGATGAAACGCCGCCACCGGCCATGAGCTTGAGCTGGGAGGCGCCGAGCGCGAGTTGTTCGCGGGACCGTTTGCGCACGGTGTCGGGGTCATCCGCGATCGCGGAGCCTCCCGAGCGTTCGCTGAAGGTGTAGTCGCCCGGACGCGCCGGAAAATCGTTCGGCAGCCGGAAATCGCCATGGCCACCCGTCTGCGAGATGAAGGCCCCCGAAGGCCAGATGCGCGGGCCGGGCACGATACCGCCGTCGATGCCACGTTTCAGCCCGAATGACGGGCCGCCGAGGTCGCGTATGGAGGTGAAGCCGCGCAGCAGCATGTCGCCCGCGGCCCTGACGGCCGCGACGTTGACGAAACCGACGTCGGCGGTGAGGAGCGCCACCTGCGGCACCGTCGCGAACATGATGTGCGTATGCGCATCGATGAGCCCCGGCATCAGCGTGCGTCCGCCGCCGGCGATCCGCGTCAGGGCGATCTCGGCGGGCGCGGGAACGGGCGCCGTCGAAATCGTCCTGATCAGGTTGCCGACGACCAGCGCGTTCGAGGGCGCGGACAGCCGGTCGCTGGTCCCGTCGAAAATCCGCACGTTCTCGAACAGAACGCCCCTGGGTTGGGCACCTTGCGCTTTGGCCAGGGAACCGGCCAGCCCGAGCCCCGCGAGGGTTGCGCCCGCACCAAGGAAAAACCCGCGCCGCGACAGGTCCGCGTTCATCCGCTGCGTGAGCGAATTGAGCGTCGGATCGCAGCAGCGGCAGTCCCTTCCCGCTATCAGATGCTGATACTTCTGCCCGACCCGGATCATCGACGGTCCCCGCCCAGCTCAGTCTGATGCCCCGACCAGAGGGATTCTGCCCGGCTATCGTTCCTTGCGCACATCGGAAACGCTGCGATCAGTGGGTCGAGGATACCCCGGTCCGATGTCGTTTCAATGCCGGTGCGATTCGAAAGCTCAAAAGCGAGCCGGCTATGGACTACGCATCTCAGCCGCGTCTGGTCAGCCGGGATCGTGGGCGACGATCCAGATTCGGATGGGATCTGCCCGGCCGCGGATTTCGACCATCCCACGTTCGACCAGGCAGGCCGGCGCAGTGCCGCCGTGGCGAGGCCAGTGCGTTTCCGCAGCCGTGACGGCATCATGCGAGATCGCCACGGCGACCGCGTGCTGACGGGTCAGACGCTCCAGGCGGCTGGCGACGTTGACGGTGTCACCGACAACCGTGAACTCGAGCCGCTGCCCGCCGCCGAGATTGCCGACCACCGCGTCGCCGTAATGCACCCCGACCCCGATCCTGAGCCGGGTTGGCCAGGCCGGCATCGACTGCCATTCCTCGTCGGCGATCGCGGATTTCAGCCGCACGGCGCAGCAGATGGCGCGGCACGCGCAATCGGCCTCCTCGTCCAGCGTGCCGAACGTCGCCATCAGGCCATCGCCGAGGAACTTGTCCAGCGTGCCGCCATGGGCGAACACGATCTCCAGCGCGCGCGTCTGAAAGCTTTTCAGGAGCGCGATCACCTGCTCCGGCGGTGCCTTCTCGGTGAGGCCGGTGAAGTCGACGATGTCGACGAACAGCACCGCGACCTTGCGGACCGCCGGCTGCCCGAGCTTTTCCGCGCCCTGCCGTGCCAGCCGCTCGGCGACGTCGGGCGAAACGTAGCGCTGCAGGCTGGAACGCGCCGCTTCGGCGTTCACCTGCCGCACCATGTGCCGCCGGGCCCGCCAGACGGCGGCGGTGATCAGCCCGGTGATGATCAGGGTCAGCACCACCTGATTGACCAGCTGGAACCAGGCCATGAAGTTCGGATGCAGGAACACGGGCAGCGGAAGACCCGTGATCGGCGACCCGGCTGCCAATGCCGCCGCCGCTGCCTCCGACAGCGTCAGCGTATCCTCACGGACGTAGACGAGCGTGTAGGCGGCGCTCCAGACGCTGACGACGCAGATGCCGCTCCACAGCACGATCCGTGGCGAATAGGTGAGCGCGGCTCCTGAGAGATAGATCAGGAGATAGAGATAATCCTGGAATCGGAACCGCGTCTGGATCGGCCATACGACCTCCTGGAACGGCGGCGGCACCACGACGACGACGACGAGGAGCACCACGTCCAGCAGGATGAAGATGGCCCGGATCAGCCTCGCCTGACGGTGACGCCGCAGCCGCAGCGGCACGAGGCCGAGCACGAAGAACAGCCCGATCACGCCGAGGAAATAGAACAGGCGAGGCGCGGGAACGATGATGATCAGCCAGAGCGCGATCGCGGCCAGGGCGACGCTGCGTGCCCTGAACGCGAACTTCAGCCCGGCCATCTCCGCCGCGCGGATCGCACCCTGCAGGCGCTCCGCCTCGGCCTCGGCAAGGCCGCCCCGCGCGCTGTCCGCCAGAAGCAGCAGCCGCCGCAGCCAGTTCCGCGGGCCGCGGGCCGATGCGGCCGGTTCGCTGATGCCCGTCGCGGTAGTTTGCGCCATGTCCGCTCATGTGGGGCATTTCCGCGGTTCCGTCCATGGACGGACACGCGGAAACATCCTATCGGGACGGGATGTTCCGCCGCCTCTATGACTGGACGATGGCGCTGGCCGGGCGGCCTCAGGCGCCGGCGGCACTCGCGGCCGTGTCGTTCGCGGAAAGCTCGTTCTTCCCGATCCCGCCGGACGTGATGCTCGTGCCCATGGCGCTCGCCCGGCCTGAACAGGCGTGGCATTACGCGGCGCTTTGCACGATCGCGTCCGTCGCGGGCGGGCTGCTCGGATACGCGATCGGCGCCCTTCTGTTCGACACTGCGGGGCGCTGGATCATCAATCTCTACGGGCTCGGCGCAGGGGCCGAGGATTTCCGTCAGCGCTATGCCGAGATCGGGCACTGGGTGATTCTGCTGAAGGGTGTGACGCCGATCCCCTTCAAGCTCGTCACCATCGTCAGCGGCGCCGCCGGATACGATCTGGCGACGTTCGTCCTGTTGTCGATCATCACGCGTGGGGCCCGGTTCTTCATCGTCGCGGGACTGCTCAACCGGTTCGGCGGCCCCATTCGCGCCGTCATCGAGAAGCACACCGAAGTCGTCGTAGGCCTCCTCGTGGTCGCGATCGTGGGTGGCTTCTTTCTCGCCAAGGCCGTGCTGTGACGACGTTCGCTTCCTTCTCGCCGATCCGGTTCGTGAATGCCTATGTGGCGCCGTCCCGGTTTCGCCGAGCGGTCGTGCTGCTCGTCGCGACGATCGCGACCCTCGCCGGTGCCTGGTTCATCGAGCTCGTGCTGAACTACCCGCCCTGCAAGCTGTGCCTGATCCAGCGCTGGCCATACTACGCCGCGCTTCCGCTGGCGCTGATGGCGGCGATCGCGACGGGCGCCTTCGACTCGCCGCGTGCCGCCAGACCCGCGTTCGGAGCGCTCGGCATCGTCTTCATGCTGGGAGCCGGGCTCGGTGCCTATCACGCGGGGGTCGAATGGGGCTGGTGGCTGGGTCCCGCGGATTGCGGCGGCAGGCTCAACACCGGTCCCGCCAGCGCCGTCGACCTGATCCAGGCCATGAACGCCACCCGCGTGATCAGCTGCTCGGAACCCGCGTTCCGGATCCTCGGTCTTTCGCTCGCGGGCTGGAACGCGCTGATCTCGTTCGGGCTGGCCAGCATGGCGATCCGCGGCTTCCGCCGCTGAAAGCTGACAGCCTCAGGGCTCGAGCTCGGAATCCCAGTAGAGATAGTCCCGCCAGCTCTCGTGCAGGTAGTTCGGCGGGAACAGCCTGCCGTTGCGATGCAGGTCGTTGACCGTCGGTTGGAAGGGCCGCTGCTGCGGCCACATCTCCGCCACTGCGGGCAAGCGGTCGCCCTTCTTGAGGTTGCAGCACGAGCAGGCGGCCACGACGTTCTCCCAGGTCGTGAGCCCGCCCTTCGAGCGCGGCAGCACGTGGTCGAAGGTGAGGTCCTCCCGTTCCCCGCAATACTGGCAGGTGAAGCGATCGCGCAGGAACACGTTGAAGCGCGTGAAGGCCGGGTTGCGGGACGGCTTGACGTAGGTCTTCAGCGACACGACCGAAGGCAGCCTGAACTCGAAGCTGGGGCTGCGGACCACCCGGTCATATTCGGAAACGATGTTGACGCGATCGAGAAAGACGGCCTTGAGCGCATCCTGCCAGCTCCAGAGCGAGAGCGGGTAGTAGCTCAGCGGGCGATAGTCCGCATTGAGGACGAGGGCCGGACAAGCCTCCGGCGGGACGACGGGTGCGACGTGGATCGTCAACCCAAGGTCTCCCTGGCTCGCCAAGTCACCGCGTCGCACGCACGATTCGTTGGAGTGACCCGCGGACGATTCCGCATGCCCTTAATGTAGGCGGTGTGTGACGCGGTTGTGAAGGGGCCGAATCGCCGCGTTTGCGAGCGTTCTTGGCTGAATCAACGCGTCGGAACCGGCTTTTCGCCCCGGTAGTCGTAGAAGCCCCGTTTGGTCTTGCGACCGAGCCATCCGGCCTCGACGTATTTGACCAGGAGCGGACAGGGCCGATACTTCGAATCGGCTAGGCCGTCGTGCAGCACCTGCATCACCGAAAGGCACGTATCGAGACCGATGAAATCGGCGAGCTGCAGCGGCCCCATCGGATGGTTCGCGCCCAGCCGCATGCCGGTGTCGATCGCCTCGACGCTGCCGACGCCCTCGTAGAGCGTGTAGACCGCCTCGTTGATC
>CAZVMY010000009.1:0-20880 GCA_964628955.1 uncultured Methylocystis sp. | reverse complement strand
GCGTCACCTGTCATCCACCACGCTGATCCCACGCGATCCTTTTTCAACAGTCTCGGACGGCTTTGACTTTGCGGGTTGACCCAAGCTTTTCTGCGGGTCGCAGAGTGTCAGAAATCCGGCTCAAAATGTCCCCTTTAAAGAACGGCCACTTTTTTCTAGCTATGACGAATTTTGGAAGGGAGCGGGACGGCAGCTTTTGAGCGCCGCGCTCTGTCGGAAAACACATGATTCTTGACAGTTTTCGCTCAAGGCTTCTGGCGCGGTCCTAATCAACGAGTGGGACATGCGACAAACCCTGTCGCATTGTCCGATTGTGCGGAAACCCAAATGCAGAGGTTTTCCGTCAGCCCCCTCGTTAGCGTATACCTGGGTCCGTTCTATGTACCGGCCCCGACTGGGCCTATGAAGCCGAGCACCGCGTCGTGCTGACCGGGCCGCCGGGCGGGGACGCGCTGGTCCATGCGATCGACCCCGACCTAGTCGCCGGCGTGATCCTCGGCGCGCGCGTGCCCGAGGCTCTGGTCGGAAAGGCGCTCGCGCTGCGCAAGGCCCGCCTGGATTTCACGGTCGAAGAAGTGGGCGCGCCGCGCGACAGCTACAAGCTGACTACCCACCGGGTCGAAGACAATGTTCGGCGGATGCGCGGATTTCTGTAAGCTCGGATGGAGACGACCAAGACCAGCGCCCCGGCGAGGCACCGCCCCGCAAGGCGCTAGATCATCCGCGCCGAACGCAGTAGCGCGAGGATCGCCGCCAGCGCGGCGGGCTCGACCAGGAATGGCATTTCGGTGGCCCCGCAGGCGACCGCGAGGTGAAATCGGTGCATGCCGCCGACGATATGGATGCGGGTCTTGTCGATCGCCAGCAGCGGCGGCGTAACAGGTAGATCGACCGACCAGCGATAGGCGGTGCCGCAGGATTTGAGCCGATGGCCTTCGTCCCACGGGTCATTGTCGCGGCTCGAGACATAATTGAGCGTGCCAAGCACTTCGGGCACGTCCGCGAGAATCAACACCCACGCCCGAGCGCCCGGGAGGCCGGGATGTTCGCCGTCTAGCGCCAGATAGAAATGCTCGGGCGCAAGATCCCAGCTCGGCTCGAGCCCCTGCGGGAATGCCGCCAGGTCAGCACACCATTCCCGCGCCCGCCGGCCATTCTCGACATGCGCCACCTCGAAATCCTCGTCGCGCACCCCTTCCAGGACCAGAAGCGCCGTGCTCGCAGGCAGGCCGAGGCCGATGAGGCGCGCGAATTCGGCATGGTCAAGGTCAGCCATCGGTGGGGACCCCGGACATCTCCATCTCGGATCTGGCCCGCATCAGGAAGTCGCGCCGGACGCGCCACCCGCATCGCCCACGCCAGAGTCGAGGATGAAGACCAGATGCGGCCCGGCGGGCGGCGTTGCGCGGACATGAAGCGCATTGAGGTAACGGTGGCGCTGATGCCCCTCGACCAGCACGAGGCGGACATCGGCCAAATCTTCCCCGCCGCTGACGACCCCGTTGGGGGTCGACAGCAGCACCATCGGATAATCCCAGGTCCCGCTGTCGAGCGCGGTCGCGGTCTGGTGCCGGCCGAGATAGTCGTCGCGCGCGAAGGTCTTGTAGTCGAATTCGGGATGGAGCTCGCCGCCATATTCGCGCCGGATGCTCCCGAGGATAGCCTCTCCGGTCATCGTCTCGAGACGCCAGCGCAGCGAGCCGAGCGGTATCCAGGCGAAGCGCGAATAGGTCCAGTGACGGTGGATCCATTGCTCGCACAATTGCGGGTGGAGATGCCCGAGCTCGGCGCCGTGGCGCGCCCACCAAGTGGCGAAGCCCTCCTTGTCGAACGACCCCTCGCCCACCGGCCGAAGATGCTCGGGCCAGACCGGCTCGCGATGAACATCGAGATCGAGCCTGCCGCCTGCGCCAGTCGCCGCAGCTTTCGGATGCCCTGCCATCAGCGCCGCCGATCGAGCCGGAACTCATTCGCCGGCACGTCGACCCGCCACCAATCCGACGGGCAGGCGATCAGGTCGATGTCATAATGGTCGAGACGGCAATAGATCTCGGCGACATCAAGCGTCGCGGCATAGACCGCGACATTGCCGAGGTCGTAATATTCGGCGTGATGCGCGGCGTACCAGATCGCCTTGTCGAGCGACGGGGTCCACGACAGACCCATGTGATGGACTGGACCGGCGCAGCCGCGAAACAAGGTAATCCGTCCGTTCTGCGTCAGCGCGACCGCATCGCCGAGCGGTTTGAGCGCAAGCAGCCTCGCACGGTCGCAGGCGTCGAAGATCGCGCGCGGCACGTCGAGCCCGACGCTGTCGAAATGGCTGGCATGGACATAGGCATCGAGCCAGGCCGGCTCGAGCGCGCCGAGCGCCGCCAACCCGCGGTAGTTGCGGACGATGAAACCCAAACTCTCGGACGGAATGTAGCCGTGGAAATTCTCGTCTCGCGCAATCGCGTCGCAAACCTTGCCCGCATCGCCGGGATCGATGCCGGCGAAATCGAGCCCACTGAAGTCCAGCCCCGCGTTCGGCACCGCAGGCGTCACGGTGCAATCGTCCATCACCGCACACGCGGCGCGCGCGACGGCGGCTTCACATTCTTGGTGAAGACCCCCGACAGACTGTTCGACAGGCGGAAGTAGCGCGTCGCCTCCTCGCGTCCCTCGCGGCTCATATGGCCGAGCACTGCCGACCAGGAGAGGCGTGCTTCCTGCGTCAGATGGAACATGGTCGCGGGCGGATGATAGGTGAGGTCGACGCCGGCCTTGCGCAGCGCCTCGGCGTGTTCACGGAGCAGGACCGCGCCGCGGAAGACGAGCTCGCGATCGGCGAGACCGGATTCGATCTCGGGCACGACCATCTGCGCCAGCTGGCGCGCATCATTGCCGCCGGCGGTCACGAACGCCTTGCGCGACGCTTCGTCGATTGTGGCGCGTACGAATACCCGGTTGAGCAGTGCCGCGGCGATCATCGCCTCGACATCCTGACGCCTGCCGCCGAGGCTCTGCGATTGGTAGAGGAGCAGCGACAAGAGCAGGAAGAACAGATTATTGTTCTCGTCCTGCATCGCCTCGACGATCCGGTGCGGCGCATGGCCATTGAGCGTCATATCGGGCTCGAAGACCCCGAGGATCGGACGCCAGATCGAGGTCGACACCACTGCGTCGTGAAGCGCGTCGCGTCCGCCCAGGATATAGCCGAGGAACACCAGATATTCGACGTGTAGGTTGCCCTGCGCGTTGGAGATCGTGTCGAGCCAGGCGGTGAAACGCTGCCGGTCCGGGGCCTCCTTGAGAAAGGTCAGGACACCGTCGCGCACCAGCGCAGAATAGACAGATTGCTCGGCGGGCGACGGCGCCTTGGTGAGCATGCGCTCGGCGACGAGGTATTCGGCGAAGGAGCGGTGCCCGAAGTAATAGACGTCGCCGGACTTCTTCTCGAGGAATGAGCCGGTCAGATATTCTCGCTTCAAGGAATCTGGGTCAGCGGCGTCGCCCTGGGGCAGCCCGGCGACGAGCCGGTCGGGCAGGTCGGCGGCCGAGAACGATGTCGCACCGGCCTTTTCAGTCCACAACCAGAATGCGACCTCACGCAGGAAGTCGAGACGCCCGGTTTCGGCGATCGGACGCCGCGCCGCCTTTTCGGACTCGCGCTCGGCGAGCGATTGGAAGAAGACTTCGTAAAGCCCCCAGCGCGTGATGCCGTCAGCGAAGCGGGAGAGATCGACCTTCGGGTCGGCCGCCATGTCGACCAGAATTTTGGCGTGGACCGGCTTGCCGAACAGGTCGGGATCGGCGTCGGCGAGCCGGTCGACTTCCTCGACCCGCCTGGCGATCCAGTCGCGATTGCCGGTCTCGGCATGAGGGCCGTGCGTCGCGCGATGCGCAAGATAGCCGGCGATGAAGCGCGACCGCTCTTCTCGGGTGAACTCCGAGAGCTCATATTCGATGAAATCCGGCCAGTCGGGCAGCCGGCGATAGCCGCCATCCCATTTCTTGAGGCCGCGCAGGACATGGAAGTGCTCGTCGGTCGAGGTGAAGGCGCTGGGACGCCCGAGCAGCACGACCTTGGCGGCTGCGCCGGTGAAGCGGTTGAGGTCGGCGATCTGGTGCCGGAAATCCGCCCAGCTCATCGCGTGCTTCATCTCGTCGAAGCCGTCGAGCACAATCAGCAACCGCCCCTTGGCGTTGAGATCGAGAAAGCGCCGGACGTTGAAGCCATCGACCGGGAAGTCGAAGGTGAACATGCCGCCGAGCAGCCCCTCGATCCCGGCATAACGCGACAGTTCACCGAGCCGGATCAGCACCGGCCGACGGGCTAGCGGATCCGCAAGCGCGGTTTGGGCCTGCATCGCGACGAGGCGCCGGGCGAGACTGGTTTTGCCCGCGCCATAGCCGCCGAGCACGGCGAGCGGGCGGCGGTCGTCGTCGGCGATCCACAGCTGGAGCTCATCGAACAGGCGCATGGCTTCGTCGCTGGCATGGCGCACATGGTCGGCGCCATAGGTGATGCGGCGGCCGGTGCTTTCGATATAATATTGGCTGAGGCCGTCGTGATCGAACAGGCCGGCGAGATGCCGCACATAATCGGCGAGCCCGAGCGTCTCGTTCTCGAGCTCCCAAATCGTCTGGTGGCGCAGATTGGACTGTTCCGCGTTCACATAGGCCTGCGCGCCCGACGCGAGACCGTTGCGCGTCACGAGCAACAGGAAGGCCGGCTGATGCCGGTCGACCAGGCCGCTGTAATCGGCCCAGATGCCCTTCACCTGCTCGCGCGTGAGCGGCTTGGCGTAATCCTTGGTCTCGACGAAGATGTGCGTCGTCTTGCCGAACTCGACCTTGATGAAATGCAGGTCAACCTTCTTGCCCATCACCAGGTCTTCGCGCGTCGGCCGACCGAACCGCACCGAAAGCAGATTGGCGGTCTCGTCGCGCAGGCTGTCGCCGACCAGCGGCTTGGGGTTTTCGAGATCGAACGTGCTCATCTTCGGAACGATACCAGAACAGATCGCCGTCCGACAGGTAGCTTCCGACCCGACGGGGGAAACATCACCCGGCAAAGGTTTCTTCTCTGCTCGTGGTGCGTTTGTCTGGTCTTGCCACCAGGCAGGGACCCCGATCTTCAGCCTAGGCTCATAGGTTCCGGCGGCGGGCCTTCGACCATTTGCGTCGTACTTAGTTCCGCGTCCCCCGACATGTCGGGTAGCGGCTGCATCCCCAGAACTGCGCCCCAGCGCGATGACCCCTCCGAGCGGTCCGGCGCTGCATCGAAGATCCGCACTGCGGGCAACTCGGCGCGGCCGCCCTTCCTGACGAAGACGAGCGAGGCGGAGTATTGGGCGATGGCGCCGGTGAAGCAGCCTGCCGGGACTGGATCGTGAACGGCGCGGCAGTCGGTACTGACATTCCAAGCGACTTAAGATCGTGCGCTGCCTGAGCGCGCTTCGCAAGCGCGTCCGTCAGCGCCGGATCGCCATTACGCGCACGGATCGCGACCTGCTGCGGGCCTGTCTGCAGCGCCGCCAGGGCGGAGCGAATCTTGGTCTGGAGATCAGCACGCTTTGTAGCCCAGTTGGCTCGAACGGCATTTTCAGCCTGTACGTCGGAGGCGTCTGGAGCCGAGTTGTAGGTAAATCTGTCTTCGTGAGCCTTGCGCCATGCGAGCAGCTTCGCGGTCATCGCCTCACCGAAGCCGGGAACAGCGCGTACAGCGTTCGACTTGATGTCTGCGGCGGTCTCGATCCCATAGGATCCAAGCGTTGCCGTCTTGGCCGCGCCGATGCCGGCGATCCTGGCGCGCCGAATGAGGAAGCGGTCGAGATATTCCTCCCGCTTGCGCGCTTCGCGTGATGCCTTCAGCTTCTGGATATTGTGCGCGAGGTCGCGATCGAGGTCACGGTACGCTCGAATCGAAGCCTCGACGTCGGCTTTGACCGTGACGAGTTCGCTGAGGCCAAGCCGATCAACGAACCTCTGCTGCAGTGAGCGAACCCGGGCGTCCGCGTCGCTGTACGCCGCTTTGAACGGTGCCTTTTCAACAGATCCGCCGAAAAACCTGATGAGGCCGAAGAGGCCGATGCCGATCCAGACGATCGCGAAATTGGCGGCCGCCAGAAAGCCGCCGACGGCCGCAATCAGGGCAACAGCCCCCAAGGCCCGATGGCCCATGCGCGCGCGGCTGGCGGCGGCAACTGCCTCACTCGCGGTCGTGATCTGACCGGACCAGATCGGGAGCAATGAAGCTGGATCAGGGAGTTTGATTGCCGCGAACTGCGCCGCGATCCGCTCTATGTCGAACGGTCCACCGGGTGCGATCTGTGGCGTGGGCCCAAGCAGATCAGGGAACATATCAACCCCGGACTGGCCGGCGACGCGGCACCATAGGCAAGAAGACGCCGCTGACGGGTAATAGTGTGTTCGGACCTTTCCGCAGTGGCTCAATGCCTGCTCGAGCTCCTTCATCAGGGTCGCCCAGGTCACTGCGCTCGGCCGACCCGCCGGATTTCGACCGAAGGCGGCCTCAAATGCCGCGGCGATCTGCGGTGGGAAGTCCTTTAGGCTCACTGATCCTGGCGGCGGCGTGGTGCACGTCTCGGACGCCCGAACCTGTGAAAAGGCGAAGCGATGCTGTGCAATCGCATCGCTCATAGAAATGTCACCGCCGGCGAAGCGGCCGGCATAAGGGTGCTTTCCCATGGCGAGGAGGTGAAAGATTGCCACCGCAAGTCCGAAATTGTCATGCGCTTCGGTGCGTCGGACGGTCGATAGATCCGCGCCGTGTAGTTCGGGCGGCGTGAAATCAGGGACGCCGACCACGCAAGGGAACAGTTTTCCATCTCTGGAATATTGAAAGCTGTCCGCGTCGATTAGCGAGACGGTTGCCTCGTTCGATACAAGAACACCCGAGTGGTTGAAGTCGCCGATGACGCAGCCGCTCTGATGGACCTTCACCACAGCGTTGGACACGTTGAGGGCTGCGCGCACGAGGAAGCGGTAATCGGCCTTTGGGAAATGAGCTTTGCGAGATTTCGGGCCGTAGAGTTCGTGGATCGGCCGGTAGCCAGTTACGAGGCGCATCAGGAAACCGAGGAAGCCCCCTTTGCCATCGGTCGCGATCGCGGCCGGGAAAGCCACCAATTTCGTCGTGTCAGCAAGGTCTGCAAGGACCATCGCGCGAACTTTTGGTTCGCGTTTGGCGCGCAGTTCGTCCTTGTAGATTTTGACGGCGCTGTCGGGTTTGGTCTCGACCGCGAAGACCTCGCCCTCACCCCCTTTGCCGATGCGCTTGCCCAGCGCGAATGGCCGGCCATTGATCTTGATCGCCTGTTGGCTCACCCCCGCGATACCAATACCAGCGTCTTGTCGTCGTCGGTGCGATCGCAGATCGCCGGTCCGTCGAGATAGCGGCCCAAAGCCGCCGAAAGGGCAACCAGTCGCCCACGCTCTGATGCCTGATCGACCGGTTTGATCATCGGATCAAAGAAGCGAGCGTGGGGCTCCTGGTTGGCATGGTGCAGCGCTATGCTGTCGATGCCGTCGGAGAACGCTGCAAAGGCATCATAATCGCCGGCCGCTTTGCGAACGATCTGAAGTCGCGGCTCGGGATCGTCGGTGATGAAGTAGGTAGTGGACGCGAACTCGCCATTTTCGGGCCAGCAGATTGCCTCCCACTGCCCTGCCTTCCGTGCAACGAGCGCGCTGTCTCCTACTTGGAGCGCGAGCAGGTCGTCACCCCGAACGATGAGTGCGACTAGCGTGGATGCGAACTGGCGTTTGGTAAGCTCACGCTTTTTAGCCACCAAAGCAAGCCGGTCTCTCACTAAGTCGAGCCACTCGTAAAGCTGATCGTCGGGCGGTAGGCCGCCATGGTTCGCGATCCAATCGCAGATGACGGTCGATAGCATGCGGCAGACAAGGGAGGCGCCCTCGCCGCCGTGGCTCGAGCTACCTGCTCCGTCCGAGACAATCACGCACAGCGCGTCATGCTCTGGGACCTTAACGGTGTAGGCGTCTTGCTTCCGGGTTCCCGCTTTAAGATGGGATGTTCCGATCCTCGAGGACGCGGCCCACCGCCACCGCCCTAGATCAGCCGGCAACGGCCCAACCGTCCGGTGCCGTGGGGTTGGCAAGCGGTACAGCGTCGCCAGGATTGGACTGCGAAACTGCGCTGAGCGAGCTCGACAGCCACTGGAACAGTTCGCGAAAGGCGAGACCCCTTAGCTTAAGCGGTGCCCGCGCTGCGATCTGGGAGAGCACGGACATGTCTGCGCCCTCCACACCCGCGGCGTAGAACATGAACTCCTTACGGCCCTCGCCTTCATGAACACGGCGTTTCGCTTGCTGCCAATCGTCGGTGGGGGCGCCGTCGGTGATGAGGAACACCCAGGGGCGGTAATATTTGATGCCGTTCTCGCGGTACCGGTCCTTCCTTGCTCGCAGAAGGTCGAGAGCTGAGACCACGGCCTCCCCCAGGGGCGTGACACCGTTCGCTTCAAACGCTTCCGGATACCAGCCGTCGACAGTCGTGAAGTCGGTCCGAGTTTGAACAGGACCAAAAGTGATGATCGCCAGTTCGACGCGCTTCGCCGCCATCGCGTCGCCGATAAGCTCTTCCTTGAACTCGATAAGAGCCTGATTGAGCTGATCGATTGGCGCGCCGCGCATTGAGGTGGAGGTGTCGATTAGAAGAACGCAAGGGCAGCGCTGCTCGGGATTCTCGGCAAACTCTGCGTCGGCAAACGGCTGCTGTTCGAAATCGTCCACGAATCAAATACCCCCCGGCTTGTAATTTTTTCCGTTTTAGCGATCTCTGGCCGATCGGCACAGCGCAAACGGAAATTCGATCCTTCGTCGATGGCCAAGCTACGACAGAGAGGGATGGCTCGAGGAGCATTCGGGTAATCGCTCACGTCGCAACGGACTTGTGGTGTCTTGGACGAATGCAACCGGATCGTTCGCTTCCGAGAATGGACGCCGCAGCAGGAGTTCGACAAGGTCCGCCGCTGGGAGCTGTGGAACGCGCGCTCCGACCGCAGTCATTAGTCGCGGTTCGAGTTCCACCGGGCGGGGTAACCCCGGCCAAAGCTCTCAAAGTGCGCCTCGCCGGGGGAATGAATGGCGACGATCCACTCGGGCAGGATTGACTCCACCGCAACGATATCTGATCCACCGCCCCAGGCCCCCTCACAGCCCAGCGCAAATGAATATGCGTCGACAACGTCCTTGGCAGCACTGTCGATCCTCGTGGTGATCCGCAGCGGCAACGCAAACTCGATGACGCGGGGTCGTCCTATCGACGCCAGAAGGGCCGCAATTGGCCCCTCTTGATGGACGAAGTTGAGCGACTCTCCACCCCAACCAGTCACCAGCCCGGTCACCATGCTGTCATCCATCTCGAACGGCTGCGATGACAGCCAAATCTTGTCGTTCCGGTTGCCCTCGATCTGCTCGTGATAGGGGCTAGCCGCGAATAAATTGTCGGCGACCGTGGACGTAAGCTCGCCAGCCTCGACCATCACGTCGAGCCTTCGACGTATTAGATCGAGCGACATCGGGAGCATGCCATTGGCTTGGATCCCCGCAGCCTCACCATCGGTCAGTCGGGTATAGTGCCAGGCGCGGATAGTGCGCTTGCCCATCATTACGGTGATGTCATCGCGAAGGGCGCTGTGCGGAGGGCCGAACACGTTCTGCTCATGAAAGCCCCGAACCGTTTGCTTCTCGCGTTCCTCGAACAAGCGCCGCGATTCCGCCCAGAAGTTGCGGATCAGCTCCGATTGCTGCTCGAGATACGATCGAAGCTCAGTGTCGAACGTGTCGATGTCCCAGACGTCGATCACGAGAGGTGCCTTTCGGCTGCGAGCGCCACGATCCGCTTGGCGGCCAGCGCAACCAGTGCCTCGGATTCTCCTGCCGTCCAATCGGCGACACTATGGCCGAGCTTGAACCAGCGAAGGCGCTCGCAATGACGGCGGAACGCGTGCGGTAGGCGGACATCCGCCCAAGGGTTCTCGAACAGGACCAAGCCCTTCTCGAAGCAGACGATGACCGCAGCAAGGTGGCTCTTCTTAGCGCCTGATAGCCGAAAGCGGCCGTCGTGGCCCATCTCGATGCGCTTGCGATTTCCTTCTTCGAGGATCGGCGCACCTTTCCATCCGTAGAAAGCGTGCCAGATCGCACCGGAGGTCAGGCCGATGTTACCCGACACGAGCGGGATCGTTTGCTCGAGCAGCGTCTGCGACATCACTCCGAAATAACTGAGGTCGAGCCACAGAACGGAGGGCACGCCCTCGCTACGCTGGGCTTCTGTGTCCTTGGCTCGGCAAAGCCTGCTGATCACGTTCGCCTGGATCGAGTCGAACGGATTGTCCGGATCCGGCTTGCCGCCCGGATACAACTCCGTCGTGGTGAAAGTGACAGTGCGACTTCCGATCGTCTCCGTCCGCCGGTCCACGCCGGCAAGATCCTGTCCGTCGGCCACCGCCTGGCGAAATGTTGTCTGCGCCCCTGCTTCGTGCCGCGCATGCACTTCGACCGTGACCTCTCCGTCGCCGGCATTGACGACGAAATCGGGGGTCGCACCGCGCCTGCCGCCCGCGCTGATCGGCTGAACAGCAAGTCCCGCCTCTAACATGGCGCCAAATGCACGTAATTCAGCCAGCGCAGCCGCTGCGTCCGGAATATTTCCAATCTCGGCCGCCCGCTCAATTACACCGCGCATCGCTTCGCATTGGTCGGGCAAGTGAGCAAGGGCATCGGCCGCATTGCGTGTCAGTAAATCCGTAGCGCTTGCCTGCCGTTGGAAAAGCGCGCTTCAAGTCGGATGGCGAGCGCCTGCGAAGAGCGCGGCTTGATCGATCGCCTTGATCTGGTCGGGTGAAAGGAGCGTGTGAAGAAAAGACATCGTGGCACAAGGTAGGGTCGGCGAGCACGGATGGCCATGCTAAGGCGATCCTCATGAAGGATTTCGGATCAAGCTTTTCGGACCGACACGGCTACCACGGTGACGAACGCGAAATCACCATTCGCGAAGATGCGCCGGAGGAGATCCGGGCAGGCGTCCTCATGCTCGGATACGCGGCGGGGATAGGTCCAGGAGGACTTCGTGCCACAATCTGCGAAGTGCTGCTCAAGCGGCCCAACCCCGGCAACTGGTCGCCTAGCAATATCGAGAGCGAGGTTTCGCGTCTGATCGACGATGCGCCTTGGTACAATGTCTACGACATCGCCGAGCGCCTCCACGGCGAGATCCGGAAGGAGGATTATGCTGGTACCAAGCAGGTCGAATTCGAGCGGCGGCTGAACCAGCTGTTCCGCGAGCATGGCGTCGGGTGGCAAATGGAGAACGGCTCCATCATCGCGCGAGGCTCGGAAGCTTTCACAATTGCCTCCAAAGAGGCGGTTGTAACCATGCGCGACGCGGGCAAAGTGACGGCGGCGACCGAGATCCATGAAGCGCTCACCGATATTTCGCGCCGTCCCAAGGCTGATGTCACCGGCGCGATACAGCATGCGATGGCCGCGCTGGAATGCGTCGCCCGGGAGATCGACGGCAGTAAGGATACGCTTGGCAAGATCATCCCGAGGTTGACGCTCCCTGCGCCTCTGGATGGCGCTCTCCACCGGCTGTGGGGTTTCGCGTCTGAGCAGGGACGCCACATCCAGGAGGGCCGCGAGCCGCGCTTCGAAGAGGCCGAACTTGTCGTGACCGTCGCGTCGGCGGTTAGCGTCTACCTTCTGCGCGGTGCCGCGTTAACCGGTCGAGGATGACCGCCCCCGGAATCGACACCTGTTCGTTGGTCCCGCTCTACGTCGAGCCGCACTTCCGTGAGACCCAGCTCAGTCAAGCGACCGCGTTTCTATGGCTGCGCTACGATGGCAGGCTTGCCTTGATGACGAATTGGCATGTCGTCTCAGGGCGGAATCACGAAACAGACGAGTGCCTTTCTAAAATGGGCGGCATTCCTGACCGTCTTCGGCTTCACATGCCGTATGTAGATCGTGCGACCCCGCCCCTGATCATCGACATCCCGACGGTCGACAGCGATGGCGAACCGTTGTGGATCGAGCACGAGCAGCACGGTCGTGCGGTAGACATCGTCGCACTGCCGATATCGCTGCCGCCGCCCGACATAGTCGCCACGATGCCGATGAACGCGGTCCGCACCGTTAGCCTGAAGCAGCGCGTCGGACTTCCGCTTTTCATCCTTGGCTACCCGTTCGGTCGGCAAGGTTTAGGTCTGCCGGTCTGGAAACAGGGGAGCTTCGCGAGCGAACCTTATTTCACGGGCCATGACGCGCAACGCTATTTGATCGTCGATACGGCATCGCGGCCAGGCATGTCGGGATCACCGGTCATTCAGCGCGTTCACGGCGAGATCGAACTTGAAGACGCCCATGGCCGAATGGTCGCCGGCGACGGGGGGTGCCGCTTCGTCGGTATCTACTCCGGCCGGTTTCATACCAACGATGCCGGCGATGCTCAGCTCGGGCGGGTGTGGCCCGCTCCTCTAGTCGATGAGATCGCCAACTCGACCCGCTTCTAGCGCGAAGCAATTATAGACGCTCGGCGCTGGCGGGCGGCGGTCATAGACGCTAGCCTTACGGCAAGGGCGGGCATCAGGACGAAGATCTGTGTCGCCCAGACGAGGGGGTGACGTGTTTCTCAAGAAAATTACCGCCATTAAGAGCGTTGGCCGCTTCAAGGCCGCGCGCATCAGCGGCGGCAACTACGAGCGTTTCGCGCTGATTTATGGGGGCAACGGTCGAGGCAAGACGACGCTGTGCGCCATTCTTCGCTCGCTGCAACTCAACGATCCGACGCACGTAACGCGGCGTAAGACCTTTCAGGCTACCTCCGATCCGGACATTGGGCTGCTGCTTGATGCCGGGCCTGTGCGATTTACGGGCGGAGCGTGGTCATCGACCAACCCCGATATCCATATATTTGACGCCCAGTTCGTCGCTGATAACGTCCATGGTGGCGACCAAATCGACGTCGAGCATCGTCGAAATTTCTATCGGATCGTTGTTGGCCCAGCAGGCGTAGCGCTGGCTGAAGAGGTTGATCGCCTAGACTCCGAAGCCACCGCCAAGCAAGTGGAAATATCAACGCAAAAGAGGGTTCTTGAGCAGCATGTCCCGGTCGGGCTGAAGCTTGATGCGTTTCTAAAGCTGGCGGCAGACGCCGATGTAGATAGCAAGATCGAGGAAGCTAAGCGGAGCCTCAAAGCGGTCAACGCTGCCGACGCGATCAAATCACGCAAACTTCTCAGCACGCCAGCCTTGCCGGCCTTGCCTGAGGGCTACCTCGATATTTTGACCAAGGGCGTGGACGGTATCAGCGTCGACGCGGCACAGCGCGTGCAGGCCCAAATTGCGTCTCACAACTTCCACGACGGCGGTGAGGCCTGGCTCGCGGACGGACTCGATCACGCGACCGACGATCGCTGCCCGTTCTGTGCGAGATCTCTTGCGGGCAACGATCTCGTGAATGCCTACCGCGGCTATTTCAGCCAAGCTTACGAGGATCATAAACGCACGCTCGCCGATATGGGCATCGCCCTCAACAACGCCTTGTCGGCGGCTGCTGCGCTGAGGAGCGAACAGGCGTTCACGCAACTCGCCAGCGACGCGAACTTCTGGGGGGATTATTGCGACCACCAATATCAACCGCCGGCGGCTGCGAGCCGCATCGTCACTGACGTCGAGGCGCTGTTGAACGCGGCGAAAAACCTCCTGGCCGAGAAGATAGCGGCTCCGCTCGAGGTCGTCGAAACGTCAAGCGCCTTCATAACTGCCAGCGCAAACTTGGCGGCAACGACAGTGGAACTGGAAGCCGTATCGGCAGCCGTTGATGCTGCCAATCAACTGATCCAAGCCGTCAAGGACGACAACGAGGCGACGGACAAGGCCACCGTCGAAGACAGAATTTCAAGTTTGGAAGCAGTGCGGAAGAGGCATGCCGAACCAGTCCTCAGGCTCGCCACGGACTATGCGACCTTAGTTGCGGCCAAGAAGACGCTGGTCGATCAGAAGGACGCCAAAAAAAAGGCGCTCGATAGCTACGACGAGCAGATCCTCGGAGCTTACGAGGCAGATATAAACAAGATTTTGGCGACCTTTGGTGCGGGTTTCAGGCTCGCCCAGTGCGGCAAGAATTACGTGGGAAAGGTGCCTCAGTCGACGTTTTGCCTACGTTTCGATACCAGCGATGTTGATGTTACAAAGTCGAACCCGGAGAATCCGGGATTCGATACGACCATGAGCGCGGGAGACAAGAACACCTTCGCATTGGCCTTCTTCCTCGCGCAGCTGAAGCGTGATGGCGATCTCGCTCGCAAACTCGTTGTGTTCGATGACCCATTCACAAGCCTTGATGACTTTCGCCGCGCCATGACGGCGAAGGAGATTGTACGAACGGGTTCTCTATCAGCGCAAACCATCGTGCTAAGTCATGACAAGTTCTTCCTCGATGCAGTTTGTGGCCTCATCCACGGGCACGGATGCACAACCATGCAAATTTCTGGGACCGCCAGCGGCTCGTCAATCGAGCCCTGGGACATCGTGTGGGAGGTCAAGGAAGGCTACTTGCAAGACCATATGAGGTTGCAGGATTTCGCGGAAGGCCGAAGCGGTGACGCCCGCGACATGCGTACGGTCATGCGGCCGCTATTAGAAAAATACATCCGATATCGTTTCCCGAACCAAGTGCTCGACGGAAAATGGCTCGGCGACATGCTCGGAATCATTCGTGCTGACGCAAGCCATCCGCTGACGGCGCAGTACCAAGAGTTGGACGATATCAACGGCTATACCGCGCCGTTCCATCACGATCCCAACACCCCGTTCGTCGATGATGAGGTCCGAACCTACGCGCAGCGCACGATCGCCATCGTAGGCGGTTGCTGAAGGGGCGCAATGCGAAATGGCGCCGACCATGTGCGATCATAGCGGCCTCAGCTTTTTCACTATGCTTGTGGATGGGGGCGTTAAGCCGTCCAGTCGATGCCCGGGTCTATCTGGAGCTTACCATACTGACCCGATTACCGGGGACATGACGAAACGCGCGATCGCGGCAGGTCAGTAGAACGACCTGCATCCTTTCGGCCGCCTCGCTCAATATCTCGACCATAAGGTCAAGCCGCGCATCATCGGCATAGACAAGCGGGTCGTCCAAGATGAGCGAGACCGGCCGCCCCTGCTCCAGGAGCATGTCAGCAAAGGCGATCCGCGTCAGTACTGCCAGCTGTTCCTGCGTTCCGCGCGATAGATCGCCACACCCTTCGCTAATCCCGCCGCGCACGACAGCCTCCAGCGTGAGGTCTTCGGAAAAGCTTAGGTCACAGCCAGGTAGCAGGCGCTCGATATGGCGTTTCGCGCGCTTGGCGACCGGCCCCACGAACTTCGCAGATGTTTCATCGCGCGCTTCGTCGAGCGTGTCGCGTAAGAGCTTCAGCGTGTCGGCCTCCTCAGTGATCCGCTGAAGAGCAGCACGTGCCGCCTCTGCCTCCTCCCGCGCCCCTGCCTCACGATCGGCGAGCCCCTTCCCGCCCTCACTCTCGACCGTCCCCTCCAACCGCGCGACGTCCATCTCGAGTTTGGCACGAGCCTCCCCCGCCGCCTTCACCCGCGCATCGATTATCTCGATCCTGCGCGTGATCGCCGCAGGATCGTGCGCAGTCGCGTCCCGGGTGGCCTCCTCAAGCTTCACGGCTGCTTCAGCCGTCTGCTCGCGGGCCCGAACGACGTCTGCCGCCAGGGTTGGGAATTCCGGGCGGCCCTCGATCGTCTCGATCTGACTGTCAGTGTTAGCGAGCGTGCTGGCCGCGCCCGCTTCCGTGCTGGCCAGCGGCGCGTCCTCGTGTTCGGCCCGGCGGAGCGCCTCAACAGCGCTTTCCTGTGCACCTTCGGCCCTCGCGAGAGCGGTGTCGGCCGCTTCCAGCTTTGCCGTGAGCAGCGCGACGTCCGGGATATCGGCTTCGACCGCCTCATCCTCGTCGACCAATTCGACGATGAAGAGCTTGAGCGCATCAGGACCAGGGGCGAGCCCGATAATGTCGTCGGCCGGCGTCACGGCCGCGATGCGCGCCGCGATCGTACGCAACTCGCCTACAGCATCTCGCGCGGTGTCATTTCGGGCGCGCGCCTCCGCCAAGCTGGTTAGCCCAAGGTCCGCGAACGTAGACGTCTGTCGCTCCAGCGCCGAAGAAAGCGCTACTTCGGCACTCGCCGCCCCTGCCGGCGGCGTGATGATCAACTCGGCATTGCCGAGCCGAACGCGGGTTTCGCCCGACAAAGTTCGCTCCCCGATCGCCATCGGCTCACCATCGATCGATATACCCGCAGCGTCCCCAACAAGGGCAATCCGCGTGGCGCCTGCGGCGCGCGCAGCGCGCGCCTCAGCTACGAGCCGCTCGTTTGCCTCGATCGTGTCCATCGCCTTGGCGGGTATCAGCGTCGCGGTGAGGGCTGTGGCCTCTTCCTGAAGCCGCTCTAGGTCGACCAGTTCGGCGTGCCGCGCGCGTGCCGCGGACACCGCGCTGCGGCGGCGTGATGCGCGCAGAAGGTCCTCGCCCGTGCTGAGGGCACGGCGAGCTTCCTGGCGGGCGGTGCGTGCAGCTTCCAAGGCGCTCCGTGCATCGGCAAGCCGCTGCTTCGCCGTTGCCAAGCCATCGAGGATCTCGGCGCGGCGTGAGCGCGCAGCACCCAGCGCGACTTCAGCGCGAGTGCGCTCGTCAGTCGCCTTGCGATGGCGATCGACGAGATCTTCAAGGTTGCGGGTCTTCGCGCTGATGGCCTCATGCTCAGCGCGCCGCGTAGCGTGGATTTGAGCGGCCGCGCGCGCGGTCTCGAGAGAGGAGGTGAGATCCTTCCGTGTTTGAACATCGGTGTCGTCGACGATCTCGCGATGAACGACCTTCAGTCTCGCACGCGCATTTTCAAGTTCGGAGAACGTCCTTTCAAGCCCAGCCAGACGTTCAGCGGCGTCGCGCGCGGCCGTTTCAGCTTGTTCGACGCGCTCGCGCGCTTCGTTCTGCCGCCCGCGCTTCTGCCCGGTTGGAGACCAGTAGCGCCCATATTGATCGTCGATCCGGGTTCGGACGCGCGTGTAGGCGGGGCCGCCCATGATTGAACCGACCTCGGCTTCAAGCGTCGAGCGGACCGTGTCACGCACGATCTGTCCTGGTCCGGTGACCGCGAGCGCCTCAGCTTGGGCAACCCAAAGGAGGCCCAGAGCGCCATAGGTTCCCGCGTCACCCTTTTGACTGGTGTCGCGCACCGAGCCCAGAAGCGCGTGCAGGCGAGCTTCCGCTTCTTCGCCCTGTGCCTTGCCCTGGGGGCCGGTAACCTCGATCGACGCGGCGCGCAGGAAGCGTTTGGTCACTGTCCATGGCGCGCCATCAGCATCGAACGACACCTGGATCTCCGGGCCGACAGCTTCGCCATAAGGCGCGAACGATTGGGCAAGCTGGTTCTTCGTACCGTGGCGAACGAAAAATGCCGCGCGAAGCGCCTCGAGCACTGTCGACTTGCCGGTCTCATTGGGTTCGATGACAATGTTGAGGCCGTCGGTGAGCCCTTCGATCGCCATCGGCTCGCGAAACTTGCGGAAGCCGTTGATGGCGATACGGCGCAGGTACAGGCTCATGCTCTGTCCTCCCGACTGTATTCGACGAAGAGGCGCTCCAGGGCACGCTTGGCAATCAAACCGTCAGGCCCGCCCGTTTCGATTGAGGCGGAAAGCTTCGCCGCAGCGACACCGAGCATGCCCTCTACCGAAAGGCTTGCGAGGTCGTCTTCGCTCGGGCGGCCGACAAGGTCGCCAGACCGGACGTCGAGATAACGGACACGGTGCCCGACATCGTTTTCCAGGCTGCCCAGCATCCCGACCCGATCCGTAAGGCTGGTGATTCCGGCCAGCGATAGTTCGAGGAGGGTGGACGCGGGATCGATCGATCCCAGCAATTGATCGCACTCGGCATCGAAACCGGCTTGGTCGTTTACCGTCCAGCTTCGCCTGATCCACTGGAAACGCCCCGTGCGGGTCGGGGTGACCGACGGATCGCGACCCTCGGCAATATCAACGAGCAGCACTTGGCCTGGCTCATCGCGCTGGAAGCGATCGGTTTCGGGAGTTCCAGCGTACCAGGTACGCGGATCGATATTGAGCGTCCCGTGCCAGTCTCCAAGCGCAAGATAATCGAGGGACGAGCGACGGGCGCGGTCGGGCGCGATCTGGTTCTTGGTTTCGCCTTGGGTGCCGAAGTCGCGGATCGATCCATGCGCGAGGCCAATGCGAATGCGACTGCCGGGTGTCTCCATGCTGTCGAAGAGCTCGGTAGGATCATCGAGATTGTGGCGATGCGTAAGGGGCGCCGGCAGGAGCCAGATTCCTGGCTCAATCTCGTGAGGCTGCGCTTCTGCCAAGACGGTAATGCTGCTACCTGCGCGGTGACGCACGCGGTCCCAGAGGCCACCGTTACGCGCAAAATCGTGATTGCCGGGCAAGAGCCACCACCGGCATGCATGGCGCTCCATTCGGGAGATCGCTTGAACGATCGTGCGGTCGTCTGGTCCCTCGGTGTCGAAGACGTCGCCGGCGACCAGGACGTGATCCGCGCCGTGGCGAACTGCCTCCTTGCCAATCGCATCAATGGCATCGAAGCGTGCCTCCGTAAGTGCGGCGCGGACCTCCGGCTCAAACCGCCCATAAGGCTTTCCGAGCTGCCAGTCGGCTGTGTGAATGAGCTTCATCGTGGCTTCGCAGATCGGTGTGTCATCGCAATCCCATCGCACGGGCCCAGGCATCGACCTGACCAAAGGCATCCTGCTGCCACTCGTCCGGCGTTCGGCCGTCCAGGATATCGGAGCCTTCGACGAAATTGCGCACGCACGTCGGGCCGTAGCCGTCCGGATCGTCGAATTTCGCTACGACATGCGAAAAGCCGTCTTTGCCGCTTTGATGATCGAGCAACGGGCGGCAATCGTCGGCGAGCGCGTCGATCCCGCCGGGATAATTCCGGATCGAGTAGTAGACGTCATAGGCGTCTTTTTGTTTGTATCGGCCGTCGAGCGCGAAGCCTTTCATGGCGAGAAGTGCCGGGATCGAGGCGACCGCGATCATGACCTTGTTGGTCCCGCCCTTTGGCATGTCGCCTTCGATCGCGACGAGTTCGTGGAAGTGGATCGCAAGCTCCGCGCCCGACGCACGCTGGGTCGCAAACTCGGTGGTAAGCGGCGGCCGGTTCTTCTCCAGCACGGCATCATAGGGCCGCAGGAAATCGACGATCACATCAATCGGCGGTCCATCGTCCTTCGGCTGAACCGTCCGGACCATCTGGAAATATTTGAGCGTGTCGCGGGGAGCGTACCCCTGTCCGTGGAGGGCATCGACGAGAGCGACATACTCCTCGCCGGCGGCCAAGGCGTGCGCGTCGAGACTGAGATCGATGTCGAGGGTGCCGACGTGGCGCATCTCGCTGTCCTCGAGCAGCAGCCAAGGCACGGCGCCGCCGATAACCGCGAACTTCCCGCGAAAGCTGCCCAGCGTCTGGCCGATCTCAACGAGCACCGACTTCACCGCGGCGCTGGTGCGGTCGTCATAGTCTGTGGCCGATTGCGGTTCGTCGTTCATGAAGGCCACCGCAAAAGCTTGTCCTTGAGATGTCCTGCCCCTTCGACGCCGCGCTCGCCGCCCGCCATGAGATCGAGATAGGTCTGAACCGGGCTGGTCGCGATGATCCCCGGCGCGACGGCCCGCGCGTCGTCGAGCACGCCATCCTCATCGGGGACGCGCACGACAATGTTCGCACCCTTCGCGGGTGCAGTCAGATTTAGGATTGTTTGTAAGGCGCCAAGGCCCTTCTCGTCTGCGTAGAAATAGCTGGTGCTCTGGCGAACGAAGGGCGCGTACCAATCGGCCGCGCTGAACGAGGCCAGCGCCACCCTTCCCTGCTCGGTCGCTAGATCACGCAGCCGCTCCGCCAGAGCCTTGCCGTGAAGGTGGGTATAGAGGCGGACCTCCTCCCCTTTGGGCTGCTCATAGTTGCGGGTCCATTCGTCCAGCAAACCGGTAGGATCGACGAGCCGCAGCCCCTGTTCGCTCTGGTCGGCCCATTCCCGTTCGCGCAGGGCGGTGCCGATCGTGCTGACCAACCCGAGGCTGACCTTGGCTTCTTCAGCAAGCTCGGTCACGCGCCAGGGCCGATGCGGCTCGTTCAGCAATACGCGCAGGATCCGGGTCGACTTTGGTTTGAACAGGGTGCGCAGGGAACGTCGTTCGGGATCGGGTTTCCCTTCAACCTTGCGCTCGATGAAGATGGTATCGACAACGAGGCGCGCGTTGCCCTGGAAATCAAGGTAGGCGATGTCTTCCTCGCGACATGCCGCCTGCGCCTGTTCGGATAAATAGGGGGCGATGAACATCGGCACGCCCTCTTGGCCGGTCTGATCCAGATAACGTTTGAGCTGGTAGGCTACTTGGTGCGCAATCCGGGGTTGCCCGTTGCTTTTGACCTCGACCACGAGCCTGAGTGGTCGGCCGCCGAATTCGGTTTCAGCGACGATGTCTACGCCTCGATCAGCCTCGCCACTCAGCGTCATTGGGCCGATGGCAAATTGAGGGATTGAGCCTAGAAAGGCCTCAAGCGCTTCTGCCGCCCGTCGTTCGATGCCAATTGGGTCTTTCACCGAACCGCTGAAACCACGATTCGGCTGAAATAGCAAATAATTTCACTAAAATGCGATTTTCAACGAAACGTTGAAAACGGCAAATCTGTGAAACGAGCTCCTTCGGATGGGGGTGTCAGGCCCTTTGCGACCAAAGGGCCCGCGCGGCTGCCTCAGTGATCGTGTACACCGCCTCACGTTGAGCGCCAC
>CAZVMY010000008.1:0-22235 GCA_964628955.1 uncultured Methylocystis sp. | reverse complement strand
CGAGACGCTGCTGGCACAGCTCGACGATCTCGGGATTGCGCACGTGACGGTGACGCACCCGCCTCTGTTCACGGTCGAGCAATAGAAGCAGTTGCGTGGTGACATCCCGGGCGCCCACGTCAAGAACCTGTTCCTGAAGGATCGGAAAGGCGGGCTTTTCCTCGTGACGGCGGTGGAGGACACGCGCATCGACCTGAAGCGGCTGCACGAAGCGATCGGTGCCGCCGGACGGGTCTCGTTCGCCAGTGCCGACCTGCTGTTCGAGCGGCTCGGGGTGCTGCCGGGCGCCGTGACGCCGTTCGGCGTGGTGAACGACCGCGACCGCTCGGTGTCGGTCGTGCTCGACCGCCGGCTGCTCGGCTTCGACCGGCTCAATTGCCACCCGCTGGTCAACACCAGGACGACCGGCGTGTCGCCCGAAGGACTGCTGGCGTTTCTCGACGCGACCGGTCACAAACCGCAAATCGTCGATCTCGAGGCCGTGACGGCCGACGGGGCCGGTCCGCCGCCTTGAACGGCGGCCTTTGGCCGCACATCTTGCGGACTGAACGAAAACACCGGCTGAAACGGAACACGATCGGCGGTATCGTGCCCGGCACCAAGCGAAGGACGTGACGATGTTGCAGGGAGCAAGGGCCGAGGCGGCCCCCGGCGCCGAGGCCGGCCTGATCAAGGAGACGACGACTGCCGCATTCAGGCAGGACGTGATCGCAGAATCGGCACGGCAGCCCGTGCTCGTCGATTTCTGGGCGCCGTGGTGTGGCCCCTGCCGGCAGCTCACCCCGGTGATCGAGAAGGTCGTCAAGGCTGCGGGTGGCAAGGTCAAGCTGGTCAAGATGAACATCGACGAGCATCCGCAGATCGCCGGCCAGCTCGGCATCCAGTCGATCCCGGCGGTGATCGCCTTCCAGCGCGGCCAGCCGATCGACGGCTTCATGGGCGCGCAGGCCGAAAGCCAGGTGAAGGGTTTCGTCGAACGCCTGATCGGACCGATCGGACCGGGCGCCATCGACGAGACGCTCGCCGCCGCCGAAGCGAGCGCGGCTGCCGGCGATCTCGGCGGGGCGGCAGAGCTCTACGCCGGCGTGCTGGCCGAGGATTCGGCGAACGCACCGGCGCTCGGTGGCCTGATCAAGCTCTACGTCGAGATGGATATGCTCGACCAGGCCGCGCAACTGCTGGCAACCGTGCCGGCGGACAAGGCCGCCGACCCGGCGATCGCCGGCGCGGCGGCTGCGCTCGCGGTGGCGCAGCAGGCGGCGGCCGTCGGCGATCTCGGAGGGCTGCTGGCCCAGGTGGCGGCGAACCCCCTCGACCATCAGGCACGGTTCGATCTGGCCGTGGCCCTCAACGGCAAAGGCCGTCACGAGGAGGCGATGGATCACCTGCTGGAGATCGTTCGCCGCGACCGGACGTGGAACGACGACGGCGCCCGCAAGCAATTGCTGCAGTTATTCGAAGCCTGGGGACCGATGGACGAGCTGTCGATCGCCGGCCGACGCAAGCTCTCGACGCTGCTGTTTTCCTGAGGTCCGGACTCGAGGTGTCGATGGGCAGCAAGGCTGAATATCGCGATCCCGGCGACCTCCCGGCAGCGGTGCCGATCTTCCCGCTGAGCGGCGCCTTGCTGCTGCCGCGCGGCCAGATGCCCCTCAACGTCTTCGAGCCGAGATATCTCGCGATGGTCGACGACGCCCTGCGGGGGTCGCGCATAATCGGCATGATCCAGCCCGATCTCGACAAGCCCGGGCCCGGCGAGGCTCCGGCGCTCTACCAGGTGGGCTGTATCGGGCGGATCACGCAGTTCGCCGAGTCGGGCGATGGCCGCTACATCATCACGCTGACGGGGATCGCGCGGTTTCGGATGGTGGAGGAGCTGCCCTCGATGACGCCCTACCGTCAGGGCCGGATCGACTCCGCCGAGTTCGCGGGCGACTTCATGCCCCGTTTCGGCGAGGAAGGCGTGGACCGCGACGCGGTGGTTGCGGCACTGCGCGGTTTCGCGAAGGCGAACGACGTTCCCGTCGATTGGGACAGCGTCAAGCAGGCACCCAACGAGGCGCTGGTCAACGCCCTCGCCATGATGAGCCCTTATGGTCCGCGCGAGAAGCAGGCGCTGCTCGAGGCGGTCGACCTCAAGGCGCGCGCCGACGTTCTGGTGGCGATCACCGAATTCGAGCTCGCACGCAAGGCCGGCGGGCGCGACACGCCGCTGCAATGACGTCCGTCAACGACCGAGGATAACTCCATGTCCGACGAGCCCGCCGAGGGTCACGCGACGGATCGACCGTCGCCACGCAGCACCGGAATCGACCCGAAGCTGCTGGAAATCCTGGTCTGTCCGCTCACCAAGGGACCGCTCAACTACGATGCCGTGCGGCAGGAACTCGTCAGCGCGCAGGCCCGTCTCGCCTATCCGATCCGGGACGGCATTCCGATCATGCTCGTCGACGAGGCCCGCCGGCTGGACGGCTGACGTCCGCCGGCGGCTTCGGCGGGGTCAGGCCAGTTCCTTGCGGAAGAACTCCAGCGTCCGGGTCCAGGCCCGGGCCGCCGCCGCCGCGTCGTACCGCTCGGCGCTCGTATCGTTGAAGAAGGCGTGATTGACGCCGTGATACATCTCCAGCGTGTAGCGCTTGCCGGCGGCCTTCAGCGCGGCCTCGTAGGGGGGCAACGTCGCGTTCACGCGTTCGTCGAGCGCGGCGTGGTTCAGGAGCAGTGTTGCCCTGATCTCAGGCACCCTGGCGAGGTCGGGAGCCACGCCGTAGAACACAACGCCCGCCGAAAGGGTCGGGATGGCCGTCGCCGCCCGGTTCACCAGCCCGCCACCCCAGCAGAAGCCGACCATCCCGACCTTCCGTCCGGGGTAGCGGCCGCTCAGATGAGTGACGGCGGCGGCGGCGAGTCGCAGGCTGTCGTCGGCCGGCAGTTTCGCGAATGCCGCGCGCGCGGCATCGGGATCGGCCGGTGTGCCGCCGAGCTCGCTCAGGAAGTCGGGCGCCGCGGTGATGAAGCCCTCCGCCGCGAAGCGCCGGGCTACGTCCTGGATATGCGGGTTGAGGCCGCGGTTCTCGTGCACCACGATCACGAGACCGGGGGCGCGGGGGCCGCCGGCCGGCTCGGCCAAGTATAGATCGATGCCGGCCGTCGCGCGCGCCACGCGCGACGTCATGATCCGGGCATCGTTCTCGGCGACCGTCGTCGCCTGGGCATACGCCGGTTCGATCAGCGCGAGTGCGCCCTGCGCCGCCGCGATCGAACCGACGAGGCCGATGAGCCGCTCCATGAACACGCGCCGTTCGAGGGGTGCATGGGTGTATTCGTCGTAAAGATCGATGATCCGCTGATCCATGTTCGTCTCCAACGCTCGTCGCGGGCCGCCCGGCGCCGGACGACAGGAAAACACGATCGCGAACGGGCAGCCATGATCTAATTCACTGTGACAGACGTAGAAACAGCAAATCCGGAGGACGACAGGATGACGCCGAGTCAGGCGGCTCGAATGGATGACGGCGTGTGCCAGGCGTTCGTCAGGACGGCGATGGCAGCACCATACCTCGCCCGCGACGATGAACGTGTGCTCGCAAGGGCCTGGCGCGAGCAGAGCGACGTGACGGCGATGCACAGGCTCGCCGAGGCGCATATGCGGCTGGTGATCGCGATCGCAGGCCGTTTCCGGCGTTACGGGCTGCCTGCCGCGGACCTCATCCAGGAGGGACACATCGGCCTGCTGGAAGCTGCGGCGCGGTTCGAGCCCGATCGGGACGTCCGGTTCTCGACCTATGCTACGTGGTGGATCAGGGCGGCGATCCAGGATCACGTGCTGCGCAACTGGTCGATCGTGCGCGGCGGGACGAGTTCCGGGCAGAAGGCGCTGTTCTTCAAGCTTCGGCGCCTGCGCCGCAAGCTCACGGAAGTCAGCGGCCCGACCCCGTCCATGGACAGCGTCTATGCCCGGATCGCCGAGGTCGTCGGCGTAGCGAAGGAGGACGTGGCCGCCATGGACGCCCGGCTGTCGGGCGCGGATACCTCGCTCAATGCGCCGATCAGCCGCGACGACGAGGACGGCGGGGAGCGCATGGACCTGCTCGTGTGCGACAGGGCGCTACCCGACGAGACCGTCGGCGAAAGCATCGATGCCGAGCGTCGCACGGGCTGGCTCAAGGCCGCGCTGCAGGTTCTTACCGACCGCGAGGCGCGGGTGCTCAAGGCGCGACGCCTGCAGGAGGAGGCCTCGACGCTGGAGGCGCTCGGGCGCGCGCTCGGCGTCTCCAAGGAGCGTGTCCGCCAGATCGAGCATCGCGCGCTGGAGAAACTCCGGCGGGTCCTGCTGGAGCGCTATCCCGAAGCGCGGGCGGCCGTCACCGGTGCCATCGTCGCGGCGGTATGCGCGTGGGACGATCTCACCGGGTCGAACGGCTATTCGGTGGCCAGCTTGTAGCGCGAGCCCGGCTTCAGCGTCTGCTCCGGGTCGAGCCCGTTCAGGACGCGGAAGCGCTCCTCGCGACGATCGGGATAGGCCATCTTTTCGGCCAGCGTCTCGACCGTCTCGCCCGGCTCGGCCGTGACGATCGCGATCCGGATCGGTCGGACGGCCGAGGCCTCCTGTGGCTTGAGGCGCCGGAAACTGGCCACCGCCTCCCGGAAGCTCTGGTCGATCTCCGGCGTGAACTGCCGCGCGGCGAGGATCATGCGATAGGTCTGCATGCCGTTGCGCACGGCGAACAGGCGGAAAGTCCATTCGTCGCTCCGCGCCAGTCCGGTCGCCGCGGGCAGGCCGTCGACGGTCAGCGCTTCGACGTCGGTGGTGGACGAGCCCTCGATCAGGCCGCTGGAGAGATAGGCCTCGACGCTCGCCGAGTCGGGTGTTTTGATGCTGTCGAACCGCAGCGCCTGCTGGCCGCCGGCACCGAGCCCGAGAACCGCCGTCTGCGTATTCTCGAGCACGAAACCCTCCGGCGCGACGAAGCTCACGGCCAGCCGCGGATGAATGAAACTGCGGCCCCGCACCACCCCTTCGGACGGATCGTCGCCGAGGGTCAGCCCGCTGATGGCCGCGAGGAACCGGTTCCGGTCGCCTTCTCCGACGCCAGGCGCCGCGATCTGCCTTGCGGCCAGCGTCGCCTGCTGGATCCGTTCGGGAGTCGACGGATGGGTCGCTGTGATGTCGGGCGTCTCGGCGCCGGCCCGCTGCCCGAGCATGGTCGCGCGGCTGGCGACCGAGCGGCCGAGCGACGTCAGGAAGCGCGGAGCGCCGTAGGGATCGAACCCGGCCTGGCCGATCACCCGCACGCTGATCGTGTCGGCCTCGAGTTCCTGCTGGCGGGAGAAGCTGGCGAAGGCGAGCCGCGTCTGGTCGCGGCGCAGACGGGCGGCCGTGTCGCTGCTGAACGATTCGTTCACCCGGTTGATCAGTCCCGTGGTCTTCTCGAGTTCGGCCCGTTCGATCGCGTGACGCGCGGAGACGTGAGCGATCTCGTGTGCCAGCACGGCCGCGATCTCCGACGTGTCGTTGGCGAGCGCGAGCAAGCCGCGCGTGATGTAGATGTTGCCGGTCGGCAGAGCGAAGGCATTCACCGCCGGGGAGTTGAGGATCGTCAGCCGGTATTTGTCGCCGGTCGAGCCGGATGCCTGCGAAAGCCGCTCGAGTACGTCGGCCAGCAGGGTCTGCGCAGGCGGCCAGCGATACTCGCCCCCGAGCGTCGCAATCAGCCGGCGATGCTCCCGCTGCGCCGCCGTATCGACGCCCGTGACCCTCGGCGCTGCCGCCGGAAGGGTCACCGAACGCGTGGCATCCGATCGCGCACCGAACGGGTCGCCCGTGCAGCCGACGACCGCGAGCGGCATTGCCGTCACCAGCGCCAGTCTCGCGAGCGGACCGGCCGATCCCACGACACGGCGCAGCCACCCCTTTCCAGCTATTTCGTCTGTCCGTTCCGTCACTCGATGAACTCGATCTGCTCCGGCGTCGTCAGCGCCATGCGCGGCGGTCCGTCCCCTCCGACGAGACCCCTGAGGCGGACACGCCGCCCGCTCAGGCCAGCCAGGGTGAGCCCGGCCTCCGCGAATGCCTTCTCCCGTTTTCTGGTCACGGTTGCGGCGAATCCCAGCCGGTCATTGCCCCGAAAGTTGAGGTATGTGAGGACACGCCCCTGGCCGACCCGGCTGATGCGTCCCTCGACGACCACCTGCCGGAGCGACTGTCCCGCGAGCGACGCAACCTCGCCGCTCTGCAGCACTGCATAATGCGGATCACGCCAGACGCCAAGCTTGGCGATGCGTGCGGGGGCTTCGGCGGCCCCGAAGAGCGGCCAGCAATCGCCGATCTCCGGCGTCGGCCAGGCGCGTGCCTCGCCGGCCGCGAGCATTTCGCCCTGAAGCCAGCGCAGCGTCGCGCCGGAGCCCATGAAGACGAGCGCCGGCCGACGCCCCCAGCGGTCCTCGTCGCTTCCAAGCAAACCGATCGCGACCGAGTCCGCCGCGCTCAGACGCGTTGCGAGCGAGGTCGCGGGCGCCGCATCGGTGGCGAGGCCGGCCAGCCGCAGCAATCGGCCGTCCGCGAGCCTGATGTCGCCGTCCTCTATGCGCAGGACGCGAACCGGCTCGAGCGTCGCCGGTCCGCAGGCGACCGCAGGCATTGGCCCCGACAGCGCGGCCAGCGCCCCGGCGAACCCTACGAGCGCACCAGCCAACCGCACGTCGCCGACCGCCTTCCTGTTGCCTATCGCGGCGCAGCGTAGCATAGCTTGGCCTCGGCAACGCGACGTCCCGGTAGCTCAACAGGATAGAGCGCAGGTTTCCTAAACCTGAGGCTATTGGTTCGATTCCAATCCGGGACGCCAGCCTTTCGGTCGCTTCAGACAGTCGTGCAGGCCGGCTTCGAGAGCCGAGAAATGAGACGTCCAGGAGAACGGCAGTCCGGTCCGGGGTCCGGGTCGATCGGGCGACGGGGCGCGGGCCAGGACCGCGGCGCGCCACGCGTCGGGGCTGTCGGCGGCCAGGAATTCGGTCCCGGGCGCGGCGACTTCGCGGTGGGTCGGGTGATCCGCGGCGATCACCGGGACGCCCATGGCCCAGGCTTCCGCCAGCGGGATTCCGAAACCTTCCGCCAGCGAGGGTGCGAGCAGGGCGCGGCTGCCCGCGAGCAGCGCGGCGATGGTCCGGTCGCCCAGTCCCGACGCGAGCCGGACGTGCGGCAGCGCCGCGGCGCGCTGCGTGATCCGCCCGGCATAGGCGGTGCTCCAGCCGGCTTGTCCGATGAGGACCAGTTTTGGCGACGCCTCGTCGTCGGGGATCGACGACCAGACGTCGAGCAGAAGGTCGAGATTTTTTCGCGGTTCGATCGTCCCGATTGCCACGAACCAGGGCTTTGACGGACCGGCGATTCGGGGACCGGCCGCGAAGGTCGGCTCGACGCCGGGCGGAACGACGATCGCCTGCGGACATCCGGCTGCCCGGGGTTCGGCCGCGAGATCGGCGGCGACCGCGCGCGAGACGGTGAAGATTGTGTCGGCATGGCGCGCGATCAGGTCCAGCTGGCTTTGCTGCGTCAGGTCCGCGCCGGGCCGGCAGAACGCCGGCAGCCGGAGCGGGATCAGGTCGTGAACCGTGAACGCGGCGCGCACGGCCGACTGCCCGAGCCAGTCGAGCGCGCCCGGTGGCGGCATCGAATGCGACGCCTGCAGGTAGAGGGCCGGGCCGTCGCGACCCGGCTCGAGCCGCCGGCCGGCTCGCCCGACGATGCGCAGCGCAGCCAGACCCAGTCGGGCGCGCCAACCGGGAGACCCATGCCCCGGATCGTCCGGAAAGGGCAGGTCGAGAATCCGCGCCAGGTCGCGCCGTGCCGGACCGTCGTCGACCGCCGTGCCGCCGTCGGTTTCCAGCAACGCTGCAATACGCCGCGCAATGCCTTCGGGCACGACGCGCGTCGTGTGCCGGCCGACGACGACCGGTTGGAAGCGCCAGCGCGGCGACCGGATGAAATGACGGAAATAGGCCGATTCGAAACGGTCGATCCCGGTCGGAGCCGCGCGACCGAGGCGGTTCAGGATGCGGCCGACGTTGAGGTGCAGGATTGGCAGCGTCACGGCGGAGTCAGGCGACTGCGATACGTCCGGTGCCGGACAGAAGATCGTCGAGTGCCGCGAAATGCGCGTCCCACGTCGGCGGACTGAAGCGGGAGAGACGCAGCCGCTGGGCCGTGGCCCTCGGCGATCCGGGCATGGTGTAATCGGCTATCGCGGCGCGCCAGCCCGGGCCATCCAGCGGATCGAGATAGTCGGGCACCCCCCGGCCGACCTCCCGGTGCTCCGGGGTGTCGGAACACAGGACCGGCGTTCCCGCGGACAGGGCCTCGACGATCGGGATGCCGTAGCCCTCGGCGAACGACGGCATGAGCAACGCGGCCGCGCCCTGCATCAGCACCCTCAGCGCCGGCGTCGATAGGTCCGGCAGTTCGAGGACGTGCGACCGGATCGCGGGAGAGCGTTCGAGCATGTCGACAACCGCCTCGTTTTCCCAGCCGCGACGGCCGACGACCAGAAGCTTCGGTACCCGACCACGGTCAGGCCCGGCCTCCAGCGCCATAGCGCGCCACAGGTTCAGGACCAGCAGATGATTCTTGCGCGGCTCGATGGTGCCGCAGATCAGGAAATACGGCTGCTGCGGCAGGCTCTGCGCCGGCGCAGCCGACAGGAACGGCGCTTCCACGCCGATCGGCAGGACGTGGACCGGCGGAACCGGCAGATTGCGTGCGGCGCATGCCGAGCGAAACGCCGCCGCGACCACCTCGGAACTGACGAGGACGCCCGCGCCATGCCGGGCGACGGTCGCCAGCCTGCGCTCATGCGCAACATCCTCGCCGGGCTTGAAATACTCCGGGAACTGCAGCGGCAAGATGTCGTGCAAGAAGAACAGCGGCCGCATCCCCGGGTGCGCCAAGAACCAACGCGGCAGGGACGGTCTGTCGACCAGCTTGTGCGACGGCTTGATGCTGACCAGCGGCCCCGCCCCCGCAAGCGAGTTCGGTCGCGCGGCGCGGAACAGGCGCTCCAGCGTCTGACGCAGCTTGAGCGGAGGCGGTCGCACCCGCGACGCCAGGCTGGCCGTCCGATAGCCGGGAGCCTCACCGGCGAGCATGCCCAGCGCGCGAGCGAAGGCAGGATCGTCCTCGGGGGCGACGTCTTCCTGCCAATGCGCATTGACCTGCGCCACGAGCGTGTTTGCCTGGTCGCGGGTGAGATATCTGACGCCCAGCCGCGATACGATGGTGGCGCCGACGCAATCGGTCCGCTGCAGACAATGCCGCGCATAGGCAAGCTCGACGCGATCGACACCGCTCGGGATGGCCCTGCTGGACGCATCGGACAGCCGCGAAACGTCGACCAGAAGTCGCGGCGCGGCGCGGCGGTCTGCCCGGGTGCCGATGATGGCGGATCTCCTGTCGGAAGCGGAGCCTCATCCGCTTCGCGCCAGCAATGCGGCATCAGGGCGAGCCAGGCAAGTTTCGCACGGTCGCGCATCGCCGGCCGACGAAGGTCAGCGGCAGGCTTCGGCGCGTTCGTTGAACACGAGCTCGAAGCCCGGAACCGGCACCAGGGTGTTGCCGCCGTAGCTGTAGACCCGGGCGCCGGGCGTCATGAAGATCTGGTTCCGCTCTCCCGTCACCGTCACGTTCGCGCCGGTCCCGACGTAGAGGACGTTGTCGTTGCCGCGCACGGTGCCGGCGCCGTCGCGGTCGAAGATGGTCACGGTGCGGTTGCCGTCGAGCTCGATCGCGGCACCGCTCCTGATGCGGTACTGACGCCTGAGACCGCCGCTGGCGACCGTCGGTCTGTCGTCGACCGACTGGCAGGCCGCTCCAACAGGGATCGGAAACGGCGACAACGTGATCGTGTCGGCGGACGCGGGCGCTACCGACCAGAACGACGCGGCAAACAAGCCTGCGATCCTGCACGTGCGGATGAGGTGGACCATGCCGGTTCTCCCATTCCTGGCGGCAGATTAGCCCCAAATCGCCAAGGGTTCGTTAAGTTAACCGGAACTGAAACGTTAACGAAGGGAATGAGGACCTGGCGGTGACGGCGGCAGGCCGCTGCGCGAGATTATCGCAGGGCGGCGCGCAGTCCGACCGCGGCGCCGTACAGCAGCAGAGCGCCGGCCACGGCGAGGCTGCTGTAGAGGACCCGCCGCGGCTCCTGCGCCGATTCCGCGAGAACCGGTGGAACGACCGCGTTGAAGAACACGACCTGCCGGTCGGCGATGATCCGGGCACGCTCGTGGGCGGCCAGCACCTGCCCGAACAGCTTTTCGGCATTCTGCCGGTCGATGTCGAGCGCCTCGAACCGCGTCAGCGACGCAGACAGCGCGCGCCCGGCGCTGACGTTGGTCGTCGCCATCTGCTGTTCCATATCGCGGATCTTGCTGTCGATCTCGGCAAGCAAGGTCCGCAGGTCCTTCACCTGGCGCGAGGATTCGTTCAGGTCGCGGCTCGCCATCCTGAGGCGGATGTCGGTGCGGATACGCTCGAGCCGAACCTCGCTCAGCACCCGCAGCGCCGCCTCGCCGCTCTTCTGCGCGTCGAGCGTCCCCTCGTTGTTCCTGAGATCGCGCATCGCCGAGCGAATTTCGGACATCCGGCTCTCGATCCGGCGCAACTCCGTTTCGGTCTCCGCCAGCGCCCGGGCGCGGGCCTCCGAGGTCAGGCCGTTCACCATCTTCTCGCTCGCGGCCAGGACCGCACGGGCGATGGCCAGCGAATCCTCGGCGGTGAACGCGGACACCTTGACCAGAACGACACCCGACTGCTTGTCGACCGTCGACCGGACGTGGTGGCGCCAGTACTTGACGAACTCCTCGACGGGCTCCTCGTTGTCCCAGCGCGAGAACCAGTCCGCGGCCGGGGTGGCGAACATGGCCCGCAGGGAGGGCAGCATCTTCTCGACCTCCTCGATGATGGCACGGCTCTGCGTGTACTCGGACGTGATCAGCGTGTCCTGAACGACCATCGCCTGGGGAATACCGAGCGTCGCGCCGATCGCGTCGGGAGCGGCCCGTTCGGCGCCGGTCGCGGCCGGGCGGACGGCGAACCGCATCTCGGTGACGTAGAGGTCGGACGCGATCAGCCCGAAATAGAGCACGCCGAGGAGCGCCGGCATGAGGAAGGTGCCGACGAACAGCACGAGTCCGACACGGCCGATGCGCCCCGTCGAATGCGGGCCGGGCAGCGGGCGAGACGCGTTCCGGTTCGTCGACATGCGCGTGACGCGCGCCGTCCTGTGCAGCGTCTCGGAGATGCCGCGCGAGCGCTCAAGAGCAGCGACCGGACGGCCGTCGTCGATCGCGCTCATCGCAGAGCCTGCCTTTCGACCGGCGTTCGCTCGTGCTGTCTGGTCAAACGCAATGGTCCCGTCGCAGTCACTGGTTCAGACGCTTGTAGACCTCGATCGCATCGAGGACATTATCATACATGATCGCGCGACCGGCGGCCAGAACGACGCCCTTCGTGCAGTATTGCTGGATCACGCTCATGCTGTGCGAGATCATGATCACGTCTGCGTGGGCACGCCGGCTGTCGAGCGCCGTCTGACAGCGAAGCTGGAAACGGGCGTCGCCCACCGCCGTGATCTCGTCGATCAGGTAGCAGTCGAAGTCAATCGCCATGCTGATGCCGAAGGCGAGGCGAGACTGCATGCCCGAGGAATAGGTCCGCACGGGAACGTTGATGTAGTCGCCGAGTTCCGCGAAATCGTCGACGAAATCGAGGATCTTGACGGGGTCCTCGCCGTAGATCCGGGCGATGAAGACCACGTTCTCCTTGCCCGTCATCAGCGGATGGAAGCCTCCGGAGAAGCCGAGCGGCCAGGATACGCGCACCGTCCGGACCACGCGACCCGCTGTCGGGTCCTCTGTCCCCGCCATCAGCCGCATCGTGGTCGACTTTCCGGCGCCGTTGACGCCGAGCAGGCCATAGCTCGATCCGGCCTGGAAGTTCATCGACACCTTATCGAGCACGACGCGCCGATGACCTTCGGTCTTGTAGACCTTCGTGACGTTCCTGAGGTAGATCATGCCGGCCGTCAGGAACTCGCCGCGTGGGTCCTCACCCAGCGTTCGCCCAGAAGACCGATCACGAGCGACGTCCCGCCGAACAGAACGACGTAGAGCCGGTCGACGGTCTCCCCATAGCCCGGATAATACGCTGAACGCAGCCAGCCGACACAGTGCAGCAAAGGATTCCAGAGCAGCGCGTCGCGCGCCTCCTGGGGCAGCGCCTCGGGTATGAACATGATGCCGCTGGAGATGTAGAGCGTGATCGTAACAAGGAGATAGGCGGTCGCGTACATCGGCGCCAGGCAGCAGATGACTGCGTTGAGCACGCCGAGCCCAGTGGCGAAAAGAACCGTCGCAAGGCAGGCCAGCACCGCTTCGGGGATGTTTCGCGGTATCGGGTCGCTGTCGCCCGCCCACAACGCAGCCATGCACAGGAAAATGACGGCGAAGGCGGTGATGAACTCGAGGACCCAGCGCGCCAGCACGATGTCGATCACCTTGACCGACGGAAAGTAGAGCAGCGGCTTGTTGGACATCACCGACATCATGATGTTCCGGGAAACGTAGAGGAAGATGATGTAGGGAGTCAGGCCGGTCGCAAGGAACAGGACCAAGTCATCGCCGACCGGTGCCGCGCGGCCCATCACCGAAAAGATCGCAACGGTCACGAAGATGTGGACGAACGGCCACAGAACCGCGATCAGGTAGCCGAAATGCGACCGGCCAAAGCGGGTGCGCATGTCACGCAGGATCAGGGCGTTGATGACGCGCGCCTGCACGACGAGGGACGAAACGGGAGCGTGATCCATTCCGGCTGGCTATCCCCTGGCCGCGGCGAACTCAAGCCGCAGGTATTCGCCGAACGATGGTGGCGGGAGCGTGACAGTCGGCACCGCGGCGCCGGCTCGAGCCCGGTGACGGCGATCCGGATCGCATGATTCCGCCGGGAGCACCCTACGACGCACTGCGTTTCCTGCCAACGATCCGGCGGCCTTTGCGGGCGCTCGCGGCAAGGCTGGTCAGGGAGCCGTTTCTCCTCGCCGACATCTGCTGGCAGCGGCTGATGGGCCGCAAGGTCCGGGCACGCAACATGCTGCTGGCTTTGACGGGTGCCGGTCCGGTGCTGGAGATCCTGCCCGACTGGCAGTTATCGGAACGGTTTGCGCCATCTGGCGGCGCCGGAACCGGGTCGTCGCCGGCGGGCATGCCCGCGCGTTCGCCATCGACCATGGTCGTGGATTCTGCCGAGGTTGTCGGGTCGGGCGCCGGGTTGCCCCCTCATACAGAGATCGTGATCCTCGTGCCGACCGGCTGCACCATCGCCGCCGACGCGGTGCACACGTTCGAGCGGGCCTTCGCCCAGCGGCCCGGCGCGCAGTTGCTGTACGCCGACGAGGTTCTGGTCGATGCCGGCGGCAGGCCGGTCATGCCGCTCCTGAAGCCGCGGTTCGACCCCGATCTTCTGATGGCGGTTGATTATGTCGGACCGGTTGGCGCGATCAGGGCCTCGGCACTGTCCGCGATCGGCGGCTTCGATCCGGAGCGCCCGGGCTGTGCGCTGCTGGACCTCGCGCTGCGCCTCGCCGCGCGGTTCGGAGAAAGCGCCGTCGAACACGTTCCTGTCATCCTGTCCATGCGTCAGGCCGATCGGAGCACGGAAGAGGCAGAGGATGTGCGGCTGCGCGGCGCGCGCTTGGCGGCGACCCGGGCTTCACTCGTGGCGAGCGTGCCTTCGGCCGAGGCGTCGCCCGGCCCGGACGGGGTCGTGCGGGTGCGCCGGCTGCTCCCGGAGCCGGCGCCGCTGGTCAGCATCGTCATCCCGACCCGCGATCGGGTCGATCTGCTGCGGCCCTGCGTCGCGCCTCTGCTCGCCGGCACGCGTTATCCGCGCTTCGAGATCGTCGTCGTCGACAACGGCAGCAGCCGACCGGAGACGGCGCGGTTCTTCGCGGAGATCGCGCAGGATGCCCGCGTCACGATCCTCCCGTCGCCCGGACCGTTCAACTATGCGGCGCTCAACAACCGCGCGGTCCGTGATGCCGCGACGGGGAGCATCGTGGTGTTCCTCAACAACGACGTCGAGATCCTCGACGGCGACTGGTTGTCCCGGCTCGTCGCCGAATGCCTGCGGCCGGAGATCGGCGCGGTCGGGGCAAGGCTGCTCTATCCCGGCGGCCTCGTGCAGCATGGTGGTGTGGTGCTGGGAGCGGGCGGGCCGGCCAACCACGCCCATCGGTTCTTTCCCGCCGATCATCCAGGCTATTTCCACCGCCTTCGCGCGACTCACCGCGTGGCGGCCGTGACCGGTGCCTGCCTCGCCGTCGAACGCACGAAGTTCCTGGCGGTCGACGGTTTCGATGCCGAAACCTTCGCGGTCGATTTCAATGACGTCGATCTGTGCCTGCGGCTGGCCGCCGCCGGTTTTGCGAGCCTGCTCGTGCCCGAGGTGACGCTGCTTCACAAGGAATCGGCGAGCCGCGGCATTCGCGCGCGGGGCGCCGCCCGCCAGAGACAACAGGCGGAACTGGCGCGGTTCCGGGCGCGCTGGTCCGAGGCGATCGCTCTGGATCCCTGGTACCATCCGGATTTCGACGACGATTCACGGACCTACCGGGTCACGGCAGCCGGGCGCCGCCGGCCCCGGATCGCCGTGCCGGCCGGTCAACCGGCGGCGTCGATCGCCCCACCGCGATAGCTGGTCTCGACACCCTGAGCCTCCGCCATCTGCTTCATGGCGAGATAGCGCGCGATCTCGGCCTCGATGTCCCGGATGGCTTCCTCGACCAGATGCCGCTGATAGGCTTGGTCGCCGGGGTCGAACGTCGCGGGATCCTGGGTCATGAGGCGCAGCATGGCCTCGCGGACCTGCTGGTAGACGATGGCGCGGTCCTCGGGCGGTACGTCGGGCGAGATCGCCTTGTAGAGGAGGGTCTTGAACCCCGACATGCGGCAGCCGGTCCCCGGTCAGATGCGGTGGTCGTTGACGCCGGCGACGACCAGCATGCTGATGCTCCAGAGGAGGAAGGCCACGAAGGCGGAAACGAACAGCGTCGACCAGCGACGGGGATAGAGGGTGTCCTCCGGCAAAGACGGCGGCACGAAGGTCGCCAGATAGATCTGTTGCCGTTCGGTGTCGATCCGGGCCCGGTCCTGGATCGCCTGGGCCGCGGCATAGAGCTTCTCGGCGAAGGTCTTCTCGATCATCAGCCCTTCGTATTCGAGCAGGGTCTGGGACGCGACACTGCCGCCCGCTCCGCCGGTGAGCTGGCTCTGGAGCTTCGCCATCTGTTCGTCCAGTGCCCGGATCTCGGCGATGAGCTGCTGCGCGGGCCTGGACGATTCGTCCACGCTCCGCCGGAGCACCGTCAGGTCGTTCTCCACCTTCAGCTTGTCGCGCCGGAGCGCGACGAGGGTCAGGAAGACCGACTCGGCACTCTTGACGGGATCAACGAGGCCGGAGCGGTTGCGGAACGCCTGGATGGCGAGCTGGGCCTCCCTGAGCCGGCCCTCCGCCTTGGCCAGCTCCTCCGAAGCCCGCGCCAGCGTGTCGGCGCGGTTGCGCCGGGACAACTCGTTGATCAGGACTTCCGACTTCTGGACCACCGCCCTGGCGATCGTGAGCGCATCCTCCCGGGTGAATGCCCTGACTTGCAGGGTGACCACGCCCGAGATCGTGTCGGTCGTGGCACGGACGTGGCGGTTCCAGTACTCGACGAGATCCTCGAAAGGCCAGCTCGGATCGAAGCGGGCCCAGATGTCGGCCTCGTCGCGCGAGAACATCTTCTTGAGGTCGAGCGTGCGGTTCAGATCCTCGACGATCGCCTTGCTGGCGATGTAGCCGGCGACGATGAAGCTGTCCTGGCTGTTGGTCTGGACCGCGACAGGGTTGAGCTGGGCGAGATTGTCGGGCGACGGCACCCGCTCGACGTTGCCGCGGACCGCGAAGCGGGCTTCGGCCACGTACTGGTCGGCCGCGATGGCGAAGAGATAGAACGCCATCACGAGCGAGGGTACACCCACGAAGACGAGGAAGCTGCGGATCAACCCCGAGAAATGGCCGCCGGCGGCCGTCGACCGGCCCGCCCGGGTGATCCGGCGCCACGGCGCGGCCTCGCCGATGCGGGCGAGGAGCCCGCGCCTCGGCGTATCGGCGATCGTCGTCGCATCCGCGCGGGCCTCGATCGCCGCGCGGCCGCTCGGATCGAACGACGTCACGGCGGTCGACTCGCGCTGTCTGAGGTCGACCGTCACAGGGACCCGCCAATCGTAGTCGCCACGGGCGGCGCCGCGGCTTTCGATGATCCGGCCATCGTGAAGGTTATGAGCATCTGTTCGGACGACCGTCAACGGGCTGCACGGGGCATCCCTGCTGATCGGCAATTGGCGCGAATCGATGGCTGCCGGCCGTCTTTCCACCCGGGCCGCGATAGCCTATGCCGCCGGGATCGCTCCCGGAGCGGATCATGCGCTTTCACATCGACGAAGATAACGGCGCGAGCATCATCGGATGGGTCGTCCCGGACAATCCCAGCGCGATCTCGCGGGTGGCGGTGTCCGTCGACGGGCGTCGGGTGACCGAGATCGCGGCCCATAACGTCAGCCCGACGATCAAGGAGTGGGGTTGGCACTCGACGGGCCAGTGCGTGTTCGCCGTTACGGAGGCGGTCGTGCCCGATCTCACGGCGTATCGCGACCTGCGGCTGTACGACGTCGATACGAACGTCCTGCTGCACAACCGCGCCGAGCCCGAGGGCGGTGCGCAGAACAAGCTTTTCGTCCTGGAACTCCAGCCCGAAGCCAACGCGACGCTGAACGGCCTCCTGTTCCAGCATTTCCGGCTGGCCTATTCCGATCTCGATGCGCTGCCCGAGGAAACGATCACCTTCATCCTCAACTACTTATACTCGAAATCCGTGTTCACCACCGGCCGGCTGCGCTTCGCGCGCTACGAGGACTGGTTCATCCGCAGCTCGAGCACCCTCGCCGTCATGATCGGCGATCCGTTCGAGGACCTGGCCCGTCGGCTGCTCTGGCTGCGTGCGCTGTCGGAGGTGACGCGAGCCGAGGGTCAGGCCTGGCGCCGCAGCGGGCTCGAGGCCCTGCTCGACTTCGTGGACGGCCTGCCGCTGGACGATGCCGTCGCGCTGCGCAAGGCGTTCCGCCGCATCGATCTCGATAGCTACATCGCGCTGAGCAATCCGGTCACGCGCCAGCTCACGTGCAAGCTGCCCGACGAGCCGGCCTACTTCAGCCACTATACCGCGGCCCTCGAAGTGCTCGCGCGGTTCGACGTGGTGGGCCACCGGGCCTACTGGAAAGCGTTCGTCGAGACGCTGGCCGTCAAGATCGACGTGCCGCTCGACGTCCCCGACCTGCCGCCGCCGAGTCCGGCCGAGCGGGCGCTCGCGGAGCGACTGAGCGCGGTCAAGCCCGTCCGGGATCTTCTGGCGCTGGACATCAGGCTCGAGGCCGCGGTCCGGTCGGCGGTGGCCGACCAGTGGGACGCGTGAGCGCAACGGAGCCCTAGGCCGTGGATGTATCCGTTGAGATCCGGGGCGCCGCCCGCCGGCTACCTCTCATGCCGGTCGGCAACATCGCGCGCCATGGGCCGTTCTCCTACGTTTCGGGCAACGGCGACGGGCAACTCCGACTGGAGCTCGACGGCAGCGGGTTGGAGGACGGCTGGGTCGGCCTGGCCTTCCGCTCCGACCGGACCGACCCCGATCTCGTTCCCGTGCTGCGGCTGGAGCTTCGCGACCCTGCGGGGCGCAAGCCCGACATCGTCCTGCCCTGGGCGGAGGAGGATGACTGGTTCGGCTGGATCGGCTGGCTTCCTTCGGCGGCCACGCTCGTTTTCGAGGCGGCTCCGGGCTCCGGACGGTTCATGCTCGACAGCGTCCGGTTCCGGCGCCTGCCCGCGGCTCGCGTCGTCGCGCAAGCGCTCGTGCGACGGCCCGTGCTTGCCCTGACGGGGCTCGGCTGGGGGCTCCTCACCTACCGCATGCGCGCGCGGGCGCGCCTGCGCCGTGCCGTCCAGTGGGGGCGCGAATCGACCCGGTACAGGCGCCGCCTGGTCGTCATGCCGGCCGCGACGCGGCTCGCGATCGAACGCGAACTCGAGGGCTGGAGCGATCCGCCGCTGCTGTCGCTCGTCATGCCCGTGTTCAATCCTGATCCCGAGGTTCTCAAGGCGGCGATCGTCTCCGTGCAGCGTCAGGTCTATCCGCACTGGGAGCTGTGCATCACCGACGATGCCTCGACCGATTCGCGCGTGCCGGAGGTTCTGGTCGCCGCCGCCAGACGGGACGAGCGCCTCCGGCCGGAGCGGCGATCCGAGAACGGCCACATCGCGCGCGCGACCAACGATGCGATCGACCGCGCGAACGGGACGTTCGTCGTCTTCATGGACCACGACGATCTGCTAACCGAGGATGCGCTCTACGAAGTCGCGAAGACCGCGAGAACGCATCCCGGCGTCGTGCTGATCTACAGCGACGAGGACAAGGTGGATGGCGCGGACCGCCTGTTCGACCCACATTTCAAGCCGGACTGGGATCCCGAGCTGCTTTTCGGGCAGAACTACGTCAATCATCTCACGGCGATCCGGTCGGATCGCGTTCGTGCTCTGGGAGGGCTGCGGCCGGGTTTCGAGGGCAGCCAGGATCATGACCTGTTGCTGAGGCTCAGTGACGACCTGTCACCGGGGCAGGTCTGTCACATTCCCCGCGTTTTGTACCACTGGCGGGCCGCCCACGGCTCCGGAACCATGTCGGACAGAGCACCCGAGCGCGCGGCCGCCGCCCGTCTGCAGGCGCTGCGCGACCTGATCGAACGACGCGGCTGGCCGCACCGGGCCGAGCCGGGCGCCTATGGCTTCAGCCGGCTGGTCCGGGCTCTTCCCGACCCGGCGCCTCTGGTCTCCGTCGTCATACCGACCCGGGACCGGGCGGAGCTGCTGGAGACGGCCCTCGACGGGCTGCTCTCCCGGACCGCCTATCCCAGGCTCGAAGTCGTGATCGTCGACAACGACAGCGTGGAAGACAGAACGCTGGCGCTGTTCCGGCGGCTTGCCGGCGATCCGCGGGTGAGGCTTCTGCCGTCGCCCGGACCGTTCAACTTCTCGCTGCTCTCGAACGAAGGCGCCCGGGCGGCCGGTGGCGATCTGCTGCTCTTTCTCAACAACGACGTCGAGATCATCGAGCCGGGCTGGCTGACGGAGATGGCTTCGATCGCGGTCGAGCCCGACGTGGGGGCCGTCGGCGCCAAGCTCCTCTACCCGGACGGAACCCTCCAGCACGGCGGTGTGGTGCTCGGCGTCGGCGGTGTGGCGGGGCACAGCCATCCGCGCGCCGCCGGCAGCGATCCGGGCTATTTTGCACGGCTGACGCTGACGCATCAGGTCTCGGCGGTCACCGGCGCCTGTCTCATGACCAGACGGACGGTTTTCGAAGCGGTGGGCGGCTTCGACGACGAGCATCTGAAGATCGCGTTCAACGACGTGGACTTCTGTCTCAAGGTCACGGCGGCAGGACATCGAGTAATCTGGACGCCGCACGCCACGCTGATCCACCACGAGTCCAAGAGCCGCGGATACGAGGACACGCCGGAGAAGAAGGAGCGCTTTGCACGAGAAGTTCAGGTCATGCTGGAGCGCTGGGGGCCGCGACTGCGGCGCGATCCGTTCTACAACCCCAACCTGCGGCTCGACTCGGCCGAGTTCAAGCCGCGCTGAAGGAGCGCGCGCTCACGAGACGGCGAGCACGCTCTCGGGCGGTACGATCGCGGCCTTGGCCGGCTCCGCGCCGACGATGAACTGGGCGCGCGCGAGCTGGGCGAAGCGGCCGTTCTGCGCCACGAGCGTCTCGAAGTTGCCGCTCTCGATCAGGCGGCCCTGCTCGAACACCATGATGCGGTCGGCGTTGCGGACCGTCGCCAGACGATGCGCGATGATGAAGGTGGTGCGGCCCGCCCGAACCTCGTCGAGCGCCTTCTGCAGCTTCTGCTCGGTCGTGGCGTCCAGTGCCGAGGTAGCCTCGTCCAGGATCATGATCGGCGGGTCCTTGATCAGGGCTCTGGCGATCGAAAGGCGCTGGCGCTCTCCGCCCGACAGCGAGCGCCCGCGCTCGCCCACGATGGTCATCAGCCCGTCGCTCTGCCGCTCGACGAAATCGGCGGCCTGGGCGCGCTCGATCGCCTGCTGAAGGTCGGCGGCAGTCGCCTCCGGCCGGCCGATGCGCAGGTTCTCCTCGATGGAACGGGCGAACAGCATCGGTTCCTGGAACACGACGCCGATGTTGTGACGCAGCGACTCGAGCGTGTAGTCGCGGATGTCGACACCGTCGATCAGCACGCGGCCCGACTGCGGGTCGAAGGCGCGATGCAGGAGACCCAGGGTCGTCGACTTGCCCGATCCCGTGGCGCCGACGAGCGCGACCGTCTCGCCCGGCTCGACGACGAAGGAGACGTCAGAGACCGCCGTACGCTTGCCGTCGTAGGAGAACGACACGTCCTCGAAGGCGATCTTGCCCGCCAGTCGCCCGGCCGGGCGCGCGTTGGGCGAATCGCGGACGGACGGCGTCGTGTCGAGGATGTCGAAGAACTCCTGCATCTTCGGCGCCTGCATGAACAGCGAGTTGACGAACCCGACCACCTGTTCGAGCCGGCCGATCAGCATCGTGGCCAGGCCCATGAAGGTCACGATGTCGCCGATCGTGGCCAGACCACGGATGTGCAGCCACGTGCCGAGCAGGAAGATGGCGGTCACCGTCAGCGTCGCCGACGTGCGTGTCGCGACCGATGCGATCGCCCACCACGACAGGACCGGAATCTGCGCCGTCAGGAGCTGATGGATGATGCCGCGCAGGGCCTGCGCCTCGGCCTGCACGCGGGTGAAGCTCTGGATCACCGGCACGTTTCCGAGCGCGTCGGAGGTGTGTTCGGCCAGGTTCGAATGATAGCCCTCGACCGAGCTCTGCAGGTCCTCCGTCCGGCGCAGGACATAGGAGGTGAACAGGGCGAACAGCACCACCAGAACGATCAGCAGAAGCGCCAGACGCCAGTTCAGGAACATGGTCAGCGGGAGAAGCACGACGAGCGCGACGAGCGCCGCGCAATGATCCCGGAAGAACCCGAGCCAGAGCCAGGCCATCCCGTTCGAGCCTTCCAGCATCACCTTCAGCACGCGGCCGGTATGCGTCTGCGTGTGGAAGGCGAGCGGCAGCGCCAGCACGTGCTCGAAGTAATGCGCCATCACCGCCAGGCGCCGCTGATGCGACAGGCGGTCGGCGTTGAGCGCGACCAGCACGCCGGCGCCGATCGTGAAGAGGCCGAACCCGACCCAGGCGATGATCAGCGTGCTGAGCGCGCCGAACGTCAGCGGCTCGCCGCCCGCCTGCGACTGAGTCATGACGTTGACGATGCGCCCGAACAGGATCGGCTCGGCGAAGGCGGTGATCGCGAGCGCCACGTTGGCGAGGACGAGCACCAGTCCGAGCCGCATGCCGGAACCCAGCTGGCCCAGCACGCGCGCATAGAGACGGGTCAGTGACATCGGCGGGAACCTCACGCGGCGCTCACGGGATCTTGTCGAGGACGGGTGATCGCGTGACGCGGCGACCTTCGCAAGACTAGAGCGATCTAACCCTTCCTTAAACTCCGTCTTCTACCGTCCGGAGCGATATGTGTTCCCGCAGCCAGAATGGCGGGATCGGCAGGGGACATCCATGGACATCGCGACCGCCGTCGGCTTCCTGGTGGGTATTTCCACGGTCGCTACCCTCGTGCTGATGGAGGGCAGCGCCCACATCTTCTACGACAAGCATGCCGTGATCGTGATCGGCGGCGGCTGTCTCGCCGCCACGATGATCCGCTTCCCCTTCTCGGCCATCGTCCACGGGATGCCGCTCGGCCTGCGCTACGCCTTCACGATGCGGTCGATGCAGCCGCACGTCCTGATCGACGAAATCACCCGCGTCGCCGAAGTCGTCCGCAAGTCCGGCCCGATCGCGCTCGAGAACGTCCAGGTCGAGGACCCGTTCCTGGCCCAGGGCATCCGGTACATCGCGGACGGCTACGACATCGACTTCATCCGCGGCGCGATGGAGCGCGACCGGGACAACTTCCTGCAGCGCCTGGACGAGGGGCAGAAGATCTACCGGTCGATCGGCGACTGCGCCCCCGCGTTC
>CAZVMY010000007.1:19493-22245 GCA_964628955.1 uncultured Methylocystis sp. | reverse complement strand
TACGGGCGGCGTCGAGCAGTTCTGGGTCGTACATCGATCGATCCGGCAGGAAACGGGTGCGAGAGGCAGGCGCGGACCTATGGGTCCGGGCCAACCCTGCGTCAACGGCCGCCTGCGTCGTAGAAGCTGACGGGGAAGTATTTCAGGAACAGGTCAGCGTAGACGCCGGTTTCCGACAGCCGGTGCAAGGCGTGCTCGATGGCGCGCAACAGGCCGCGATTGCCGCGTTTCACCGCGATGCCGGCACCTTCGCCGAAATAGGCGCTTTCGAGAAACGGCCCGCCGAGCCAGGCACAGCAGGCCGCCCCCTCCTCGGTGTTCAGCCACAGGGCGAGCGTCACGCCGTCGCCGAACAGAGCGTCCACCTCACCAACCATCAGCGCCCGCCTCGCCTGATCCGGTTCGGCGACCGGGACGGTGCGGCTCGATCCGAAGAACGCATCCAGAAACGCCGCGTGGGCGCCGCCCGCCACGACGGCGATCGTGCGCCCGGCCAGCGCGGCCGGGGTGGCGTCGGATGGGCGATCGCGCCGGCGCACCACGAACCGCGCCGGCGTACGGTAATAGGCGAGGCTCAGGTCGACGCGGTCGCGGTTCGCCGGCGAGATCGCGACCGCTGCGATCACGGCATCGCCACGCCCCTCGTCGAGCGCGTCGAACAGGGTATCCCAGCGGCGCGGCTGGATCGTGCAGGCGACCTTCAGCTCGCGGCAGAGGGCCCGCGCGAGCTCGACGTCGAAACCGGTCAGCTGGCCGTCGGCGCCGACGAAGTGGAACGGCGGATAGTCGCTTTCCGTCAGGAACCGCAGGACGCGCAGGCTGCCGAGATCCGGGCGCTCGGCACGCCGCTGGACCTCTGGCAGACGCGGCAGGGCGTAGCCCGGCAGCGCGCCGGCGCCCTCCTGAGCGGCTGCGGTCGAGACGGACAACGCGACCGCCAGCGCGACGGCGGCAAGCCTCCAAAACTTGATCACGCCCGGCATATCCTTCCTCCAGCACGGTGCTAGCGTGTTTGCGGGCGGCGGAGAAGCGTGGGGCAGGCATGGACGGGCAACCGTTCGACGGGGGCCGGACGGGGGCCGGACGCGCGCCGACGGTCCAGTCCCGTTCGCCCGGCTCCGGTCCTCTGCCCGCGCGGAACTACGTCAGCCGGGCCGAAGGCGTCGTGTTCAGGCGACGAAAGCCGGGCGAAGGCGTTCCGCCACGGCTGAGACGCCCGACGCCCACCATGCCGCTCGATCCGGCGCTGTCGGCCGCCGGCGGAACGACGCGGCGGCAACGGGCGGCCGCGCTGCTGCTCCTCGCCGCGGGCGCCGCAGCGGTTCCGACCGGGCTGCTGCCGCTCGCGATCCTGATCGGGCTCGCGCCGCTGTTCTGGATCATGATCGTTCTCAATTTCGGTGCCCTGATCGAGGCGCAGCCGCCTGACGGCGCGATGCCGGAGCGGCTCCCGGACGCCGAACTGCCGCCCTACACGGTTCTGGTCCCGCTGTACGACGAGGTGGCTGTGCTGCCGCGGCTGATCAGGGCGATGAGCGCGCTGGATTATCCGGCCGCCAGACTTCAGATCATGCTGCTGATCGAGACGGACGATCATGCGACGCGGGGCGCGCTCGCGGCCCTGACCCTGCCGCCGACGATCGAGGTTGTGGTGCTGCCCGACGGTCTGCCGCGAACCAAGCCGCGCGCGCTCAACGCGGCCCTGCCGGCCGCCACCGGGGCGTTCCTGACGGTCTACGATGCCGAGGACCGGCCCGACCCTGGTCAGCTCCGCGCCGCCGTCGCGGCTTTCGCTGCCGCCGGACCGCGCGTCGCCTGCCTCCAGGCCCGGCTCGCGATCGACAATGTCGGCGCGAGCTGGCTCACGCGTCTGTTCGCGATGGAATACGCGGCCCTGTTCGACGTACTGAAGGCCGGCTTCGCCCGCATGCAACTGCCCGTCGCGCTCGGCGGCACGTCGAACCATTTCCGGATCGAGGTTCTTCGCGCGATCGGCGGCTGGGACGCCTGGAACGTGACCGAAGACGCCGATCTCGGAATCAGACTGGCTCGAACCGGCCATCTCGTCGGCGATCTCGCCTCGACGACCGAGGAAGAGGCGCCCGCGAGCCTTCTGCCGTGGTTCCGGCAGCGGCGCAGATGGCTCAAGGGCTGGATGCAGACCCTCGTGACGCACAGCCGCGACCCGGTGGCGGCGTGGCGCGATCTCGGCCCGCTCGCGTTCGCAACCGTGGTCGCCATGACGCTCGGGATCCTCGCCAGCGCGCTGGGCTTCCCGGTGTTCGCGGCGCTGACGGTTCTCTGGCTGCTGCGCGGCGGGGACGCCGACGCGGGATGGCCTGATCTTCTGGCAGACTCGATCGCCGGGGTCGTGTTCTTCGCGGGGCTGCTGCTGATCGTGGCCCCCGTCGTGCTCGGGCTGGCGCACCGGCGGCGGCTGGACCTGCTGCCGTGGATGATCACGCTGCCCGCCTACTTCTGCCTGATCTGCCTCGCGGCCTGGTCGGCTCTGCACGAGCTTCACCGGCGGCCGTTCTTCTGGGCGAAGACGCCGCATGGTGTCGGGCCCGTGACCGGCCGCAAACCCGTCAGACGATCGGCTCGGGCAGGACCGGCAGGGTCTCACCCGGCAGGAACGGGTTGGCTCGCCGCCGGGCAGGACCTATAACGCCGTCCGAAGCCGCCCTGACCGCGTCGGGCGTCAGGACACCTGATGTACCGGAACCCGAAGCCGCTGACCGAGGAGATCGGC
>CAZVMY010000007.1:19063-19483 GCA_964628955.1 uncultured Methylocystis sp. | reverse complement strand
TACGCCCCCGTCGCCTATCCCGCCGTGCGGACGGAGCGGTTCGTCCCGATCGTGCTCCCGGAAGCCTTTCGTCTCGCATCGTGGTTCCCGGTCGTCTGGCGGCGGCATGCCGACCCCGCCGGCGGCCCGCCGACGCTCGGCGTCCTGCGCTCCCTGCTGGCCGACGGACGGGGCCAACCGGCCGGTTCGCCGCAGACCCCCTCGTCGCTGCCGCTCGTCCTGCAGGCCTATCCTTTCCTGATCGACGACGGCCAGTCGGGCACCGGGCACCTTTCGGTCGCGTTCGACGACGCCGGGGCCGATCAGCCGACGGACGCCGGCTCTCCCGTCGTCACCCTGAAGGGCACCGTCGCCCGCGCGACCGAGCTGCGCTTCAGGATGCTGGCGCAGGTGCAGACCCACCGGGCCCTGACCGAGGAC
>CAZVMY010000007.1:3623-19053 GCA_964628955.1 uncultured Methylocystis sp. | reverse complement strand
CTCGATGCCGACCTTTTCCAGAACTGGCCGCTGGCCGCCCGCACGCCCGACGGCACCATCACGGTGGACGACCTCCTGGTCGTGAAGCCTCCGATCTTCGACACGGGCCAGCTGGGGCCGATCGTCGGCCGGTTCGGCGCCGAGGCGGCGCGTTTCCTGTCGGCGCACCGCATCTCGCTGTTTCGCGCCGGAACGCTCGTCGCGGCCGCGCAGGCCGCGCGCGATCCGGAACTCGACCGGCCGCCGGCTGCCGGACAATCGATCGACCCGCAGGCACTCATGGCGGCCCTCGCCAGCCTGCCGCCCGACGGGTCGCTGCCGGGTGAACCGTCGTGACGGCGGTGCCGCTGGCGGCGGCGCGCGACCTGCGTCTGCCGCAGCGCGACACCTACGCCTTCGTCGAGCGGCTGAAGACCATCGAGATCAGCCCGACCGAGTTCCATCAATGCGCCCATAACCTGCCGCTCGGTGTCGCCCTGCGCTCAGACCGGGCAGAGGCGGTGGCGATCCTCGATCCAGGCTTCCAGCGGCTGCCGGTCGTCGCAGCCGGTGGCCGCTGGAACCGCGCCTACCGGCCGATCGCACTGCGCTGCATGCCCTTCCGGCTGGGTATCGGGACGATCGATGTCGACGGGCAGCCGGTCGTCGAGATCGTCACCAACGTCGGGCTGACCTCCGTGAACAGCGGTCGGCCGCTCTACGCCGCCGACGGCGGCCTCGACCGGACCTTCGATACGGCGCTCGAGCTGCTCAGGCTGGCAGCCTCCGGCCGGCCGCGGATGGCCGATGCCCTCGACCGCCTGATCGCGGCCGACGTGTTGGTGCCGCTGGCCGGGCTCGACGACGACGGGCCGGTCTTCGTCGTATCGCCCGAACGGTTCGCGGCACTGGACGGGCCGATCCTCGCCGCGCTCGCCCGGCGCGACTTCATCGCGCTCGATTTCGCCGCGGCCGCCATCTTCTCACTGCGGCACATGGTGCCGGCCCGCCGGCCCACCGACGATCGCGACGCCCGGCCCGACCATCCCGCCAAGGAAGGCATGGACGTCCTCGTGCCGGGCCTCGAAGTGCTGCATCTCGCGCTGGACCACAGCGACCTGTTCGACCTCGACACGAGGATGCCCCCGCCCGAACCCGCCGCGGACTGAGTCGCAGTCGACAGGGGCCGGATCACGGGCGACGATGCACCCTCATTCAGGACCGATCATGCGCGACGCCATCACCCGAAGGATCGAAGACAGAACCGAGGAACTCGTCGCCCTGACGCGGGACCTCGTGCGCATCCCGACGCTGAATCCGCCCGGCGATGCCTATATCCCCTGCGCGGAGCTGATCGGCGAGCGCCTGCGCGCCCGCGGCTTCGAGGTGGAATACGTGCGCGGCCACGGATCGCCCGGCGATTCCGACCGCTATCCGCGCATGAACGTCGTGGCGCGGCGTGAAGGCGGGCGGCCCGGCCCCACGGTGCATTTCAACGGCCATACCGACGTGGTCGAGGTCGGCCACGGCTGGACGGTGGAGCCATTCGGCGGCGCGCTGATCGACGGCAAGGTCTACGGGCGCGGCACCTGCGACATGAAGGGTGGCATAGCCGCGGCGATCGTCGCCGTCGAGGCGCTGATCGACGAACGTCCCGAGCATCCCGGCGCGCTCGAGATTTCGGGCACCGTCGACGAGGAATCCGGCGGCTACGGTGGCGTCGCGCATCTGGCGAGGCTCGGCTATTTCTCGAAGCCGCGCGTCGACCACGTCATCATTCCCGAACCGCTGAACGTCGACCGGGTCTGTCTCGGACACCGTGGCGTCTGGTGGGCGGAGATCGAGACGCTCGGACGGATCGCGCATGGCTCGATGCCGTTCCTCGGCGACAGCGCGATCCGGCACATGAGCGCGGTGCTCCACCGCTTCGAGACCGAGCTCTACCCGAAGCTCGCCTCGAAATTCACCTGCATGCCTGTGGTTCCCGAGGGCGCCCGGCAATCGACGATGAACATCAATTCGGTGCACGGCGGCATGACCGAGGCGCACGAGGGCTTTCCATCGGCCTGCGTTGCGGATTCCTGCCGGCTCGTGGTCGACCGGCGCTACCTGATCGAGGAAACCGTCGACGAAGTGCGGGGCGAAGTGGTGTCGATCCTCGACGATCTGAAGCAGATCAGACCGCAATTCGATTATCGGCTCAGAGAGTTGTGGGAGGTTTCTCCCACGATGACGAAGCCGGACGCGCCGGTCGTCGTGGCCGTGTCGAGCGAGATCGAACGGCTGTTCGGGCGGCCGGCACAGCATGTGATCTCGCCCGGCACCTATGACCAGAAGCATGTCGCCCGGCTGGGGCATCTGCACGATTGCATCGCCTATGGCCCCGGCATCCTCGATCTCGCGCACCAGCCGGACGAATACGTGGCCGTCGACGATCTCGTGGCGTCGGCAAAGATCATGGCGCTTGCGGCGGCGCGGCTCTTGGGCATGATCGGCGACTGACACGCCCATGATCGCAGGAGCAGCGCTGATGAACCGCATTCTCGGAGGCCTGCTCGCGGGCCTGATGATCCTGACGGGCGCCACGGGCGCGGCCGCGCAGAACCGCACGAACCTCAACTTCGGCATGGTGCTGGAGCCGCCGCATCTCGATCCGACGGCGGGCGCCGCGGCCGCGATCCGCGAGGTCACCTACGGCAACGTCTTCGAGGGGCTGACCCGGATGGATGGTGTCGGCGCCATCAGGCCCTCGCTGGCGGAAAGCTGGACGATCTCGCCCGACGGCCTGACGTATAGCTTCAAGCTGCGCCCGAACGTGACCTTCCACGACGGCAAGCCGATGACCGCGGCCGACGTCGTGTTCTCGTTCGACCGCGCCGTCGCGGCCGATTCCGTCAACGCGCAGAAGGCGCTGTTCGAGCCGATCGCGAAGACGGAAGCGCCGGACCCCGCGACCGTCGTGATCACGCTGAAGCGGCCTACGGGCAATCTCCCGTTCAACCTCGCCTGGGGCGACATGGGGATCGTCGGTCGCGACTCGGCCGTGAACAACAAGACCAATCCGGTCGGTACCGGCCCGTTCAGGTTCGTGCGCTGGGTCAAGGGCGACAAGGTCGAACTCGCCCGGTTCGCCGGCTACTGGGGCAAGAAGCCGGCGCTGGCGACCGCGACGTTCCGCTTCATCGCCGATCCGGCTGCCGCGACGGCCGCGATGATGGCGGGTGATCTCGATGCCTTCGGCAACTTCCCGGCGCCGGAAAGTATCCCGGCCTTCAAGGCCGATCCGCGCTTCAAGGTCGGGAGCGGCTCGACCGAGGGCGAGACGCTGATCTCGACCAACAACGCGAAGAAGCCGTTCGACGACATCCGCGTGCGACGGGCTATGGCGCACGCCATCGACCGCAAGGCCGTCATCGACGGCGCCATGTTCGGCCTCGGCACGCCGATCGGCACCCATTTCGCGCCGCACCATCCGGCGTATGTCGATCTGACCGGCCAATACCCGTTCGACGTCGCCAAGGCCAAGGCGCTGCTTGCGGAAGCGGGCCTGCCAAACGGCTTCAGGGCCACGCTCAAGCTGCCGCCCCCGACCTACGCGCGGCGCGGCGGCGAGATCATCGCCCAGCAGCTGAAGGCAATCGGCATCGAGGCAGAGCTCGTGCCGGTCGAATGGGCGCAGTGGCTGGAACAGGTGTTCCGCAACAAGGACTACGACCTGACCATCATCTCGCACACCGAACCGCTGGACGTGGAGATCTACGCTCGGGACAACTATTACTTCAACTTCAAGAGCGACGCGCTGAAAGCCGCGATGACGGAGCTGAACGCGACGCTCGATGAGGAAAAGCGCTACGAGCAGTACCGCAAGATCCAGAAGATCCTCACCGACGACGCCGTCAACGTCTACGTGTTCCAGCTCGCCAAGGCCGGGGTCTGGAATGCCAAGGTGCAGGGGCTTTGGGAGAACTATCCGATCGCGGCGAACATCCTGGCCGACGTCACCTGGGCGAACTGAGTGGACGGGGCGGTAAAACTGGACTAGTCTAGTCTGGTTCAGTCCGAAACGGCTGCCCGTCGCGACCGAGAGCAAGGTCTCGAACGATCCCCGAGGAGCCCATCATGTGGTCCGTCCCCGACGCCAAGGCCAAGCTGTCGGAGCTGCTGCGCAAGGCCCGCGCCGGCGAGCCCCAGGTCATCGGCATGCAGGACCCCTGCGTCGTGATCTCGATGGACGAGTATCGGCGGCTGAAACCTCCGATCCATCTTGGGCAATGGCTGATCGACAACACACCGCGCGGCGTGGAACTCGAGCTGCCGCCGCGAGGAGGAACGCATCGGGGTGATCCGTTCGAAGGGATGGACGTCTGACTCCGTTTCTCGCGGACACCAATGTCGTATCCGAGCTCGCCAAGCGGCAGCCGGATACCGCCGTCCTGCGGTTCTTCGCTACCTACCCCGATACGTGGATCAGCTGCGTCTCGTTCCTCGAATTCGCCTACGGCATCGAGTGTTCGTCCGATCCCAATCGCAAGGCCAGGCTCGAGAGGTGGGTGGCGAGCGTATCGGAGCACTTCACCGGCCGCATCGTGTCGATCGATCCAGCCGTCGCGGAGTTGGCCGGGCGCTTCCGTGGTCTCGCGCGACGACAGGGTGCCATCGCCGATCCCCTCGATGCGCTGATCGCTGCTTCGGCGGCAGTCCACAATCTCGCCGTCGCTACGCGGAACACGAAGCACTTCGAGCCGTTCGGCGTGCCTCTTCTGAACCCATGGTCGTCATGAGCCGGAGCGATCACGCCAGCGGCAGCCGCCTGAACACCCCTGGCCGGTCGGGATCGCGGAACTTGTCGTAAGCGCCCTGTTCGATGAACAGCCTGTGGCAGAAGGCGAGCTTGTCCCTGGCCAGTGTCACGCCGAGGCCGGGGCCGGTCGGCACGGGCACGACGTTGTTCCTCGGCCGGAATGGGCCTTCCTCGGTCACGTCGATCGGCTGCATGCGAAACAGCGACTGGCTGGGCTCCCGGATCCATTGCAGTGCCGCCGCAAGGTGCAGATAGGCGGCGCTCGCGATGCCGCTGTCGCCGCTGTAGCACCAGAAATCGATCCCCATCGCCTCGCAGGCGCCGACGAAGCGCAAAGTCCGGCCGATTCCGCCATGCACGTTGACGTCGGTGCAGACCGCATCCGGGACGCCGAGCGCCACCATGCGGCACAGGTCGATCGTGTGGACCGAGAACGGAATGTCGGTGTGGCGGCGGAGCGCCGCCAGGTCCTCCAGCGTCGCGACCGGGTCTTCCCAGTTGCGGATGTCGAGGCCGGCGAGGCCGCGCGCCAGCCGTTTCGCCTCCGTCAGCGAATAGGCCATGTTGGAATCGATCCGCAGCATCGCGTCCGGCCCGAGCGCCAGCCGCAGCTTCTCCATCATGTCGAGGCTTACGCGAGAATCGGCCGTCGAGACCTTGCCCTCGAAGAACGTGGTGCCGAAGCGCTCGCGCAGGTCGAGGCAGTACGCAACCACGGCTTCGGCCGTCGCCTCGCCGCCCTTGTCGCCTTGTCGCTGGCGGAAGCCGAAGTAGTCGGTGAAGGGGATTTCCGTCCGGACGGCCCCGCCGAGCAGCGCGTGCAAGGGCTGGCCCCACGCCTTCCCGCGGATGTCCCACAGCGCCATCTCGACGGCGCCGAAGGCGCGGATCGTCGCGAAGTCGATGGTGGTCGAAACCCCGCGCCAGCTCGGCAGGCAGCGGAGTTCGCAGCCGGCGATGTCGATCGGGTCACGCCCGATCAGGCGCGGCGCGAACTGGTTCAGGATGGTCGCCACGTTGCCTGGCGACGGTCCCTCGCCGAGGCCGATGATCCCCTCGTCCGTCTCGACCTCGACGATCGTCTTGGAGAAGCCGCCGAGCGCGCCGTAGGACCACAGGTACGGCGCCTCGAGCGGGATGTTGACCGGCGTGGCGCGAAGGGCGGTGATCTTCACGACAGGTCTCCCGCGTAGGCTTCGATCCGCCGGAGCAGGCCATCGGGCACCTCGATGCCCCGTTCGGCCGCGCGGCGGCGCGCGGCGAGACGGCGATCACCGGGCAGCCGAACGCCGTCCTGCGACAGCATCGCGGCAAACAACGTTTCGAACCGGGCAATCGCGTCCGGATCGAGCACGGTCGCGTCGATCGCGACCAGAAGCTGACCGACCGCCGGCGGTCCGCCCTCGTTGCTGCCGAACGGCGATGCGTCCCTGGAAAAGCGTGCTCCGGTCAGGCCGGCGGCCAGAAGCTCGACCATCAGCGCCAGCGCCGCGCCCTTGTGCCCGCCAACCGGCGCCATGCTGCCGGTCCGCGCGGCTTCGGGGTCCGTCGTCGGCAGCCCCCTGGCATCGAGCGCCCAGCCTTCGGGCACGGGCTCGCCGGCCGCGATCTTCGCCATCAGCGCGACTTTCGTCACGGTGCTCGACGCGAGATCGACCACGAGCGGCGCTCTCCCCCCGGCGCGCGGCGCCGCGAAAGCCAGCGGATTGGTGCCGAACAGCGGCGTCCGACCGCCCCAGGGAGCGACGTTCGCCGGCGCATTGGCGAAGGCCAGCGCGATGCAGCCAGCCTCCGCCAGCGGCTCGACCAGGTGGCCGACGGCGCCGCAGGCATAGGAGCGGCGGATGCCCAGCATGGCGATGCCGTTCAGGCGCGCCGCCGCGAGCAGCGGCGCACGCCCGAGCACGATTGCCGGATGGGCGAAGCCATGCGCGGCATCGACGAGGAGGCTGCCTGACGCGCGCGTGGTGAGCGTCGGCACGGCACGGCCGTCGACCTTGCCGCAGCGCAGATGCTCGCAGTAGGTCGGCAGGAATCCGAGGCCCAGCGGCCGCATGTCGTCCGCCTCGGCAGCGGCGATGGAGGCCGCCACGTGGCCGGCATTGGACTCCGACGCGCCCGAGCCGACGAGCGCCCGACGGGCGAGGGTTTCGATGGCAGCCGGCGACAGGCTCGGCACGGCCGATGTCAGGCCGTCAGATACTGCGCATCGGACTGGTCGAGCCGCTGCCGGATCTGCGTGACGACGAGGGAGGGGTCCGGCTGGCAGTTCTCGTAGGTCAGCCGTTCGCCGGCCTTGATCGGCTTCAGTACCTTCGCCTTCTCGGCGAGGCCGAGCGGGATAAGCGCCGCGTCGCGCGCCTCGGCCCAGGTCATTGCCCAGCCGCGATAATCGCGCTCGCCGATCCTGCCGAGGATGTCGCCGGGTGAAAGGTCGCGCTTCGCGAGCGTGACGCATTCCGCGACCGGATGGTCGAGCGGCTGCATGTCGGCCTTGCCATGGATGACCGCGCGCGCGGCCGAGAGCGGCGTCTCCAGGCTCGTCAGGTGATAGGGCCGCAGGATCGCAAAACAGGGCCCCGGACCGACCTTGAGATCGACCATGCGCTCCAGCACGCGCGGGTGCTTCGGCTTGACGATGCAGAAGACGCCGGGCGCCACCCCCTTGCCGATCGAGTAATCGACGACGCCGGCGCGGGAGAGGACGCCACCGTCCTCTTTCGTGCAGAGTACCTGCGCCAGTTCCTCGCGCGTCGCCTTCGGGCCGTGCATGCCCGGCACGTCGGGCACGAGGCCGGTCGCGTTGGCGACCGCCGTCATCTCGATCATCGTCTTCGAGCCGTCGACGAATTCGACGAGCATCCGGGCGTTCATGTTCCGAGCCGCCGCCTCCTCGGCATACTCCTCCGGCGTGGCATCAAACTTCAGCGGGTTGTTCTTGCCCTTGCCGGCCGCGACGACCTCCAGCCCGAGGCTCTGGGCGAAGGCGATCAGTTCAAGCGTGCAGGCCGGTTCGTCGCCAGCGGCGCCGGTGTAGACCACGCCCGCCTTGCGCGCCTCCTCCTTGAGGAAACGGCCGATGGTAACGTCGGCCTCGACGTTCAGCATCACCACGTGCTTGCCGTGCTTCATGGCTTCGAGCGCAACCAGCGTGCCAACGTTCGGATTGCCGCTGGCATCGATGACGACGTCGATATGCGCGGCGGAGCAGAGCGCGTGGTAATCCTCGGTGATGGCGATCTTGCCCTGCTCGATCGCGGTATCGATCGCGCGGGCCGTCGACGCCGCGACGATGTCGTCCTGCGCGATCCCCGCCATCAGGGCCGCGTCGATCGCGCGTTGCGTTTTCACCTCGGAGACCGCGCCGATCCGGACACCCGGCATGTAGGCCGCTTCGACCACGATGTCGGTGCCCATCTGGCCCGCACCGGCGAGACCGATGGTGATCGGACCCGAGCGCTCGGCGTAGGCGGCGAGTTCGGCGGCGAAGCCGAGCCGGACGTTGATGGTCATGCTTCCTCCCGCGTCGCCGGTGAGCGGGGCTGACGCTCCGCCCTCTTAGTCGGCCATCGTTCGGCGGTCCATCCACCGGACGACGAAGGCAGCGCGTCCCCGATCACATCGCTCCGCCCGACAGAAGAATGCGCCGCCCGCCCATCGCGGCGAAGCTCAGCGTCTGCTGAAAGGCTCCGGCGCCGGTTTCGAGGGTTCGACGCACCAGCGCCTCCGGTTCGGCGACCAGGCTTCGCCCGCGCATGGTGGACGGCGGCGAGAGGCCCAGCAGGTCGAGGATCGTCGGGGCGATGTCGATGATTCCGACGGGCCGGTCGTCCTCGCTGCCCTCGGGCAGTCCCGGGGCGCGGACGATCAGCGTGGTGGTCATCTCGTAGCGGTTCAATCCGCCGTGCATGCCGCCGCCGACTGGCACGCCGCCGGTGATCAGACCCAGCCCCGGCAGTCCGTGCGGATCGGACTCGTTGCTCGATCTCAGGACGTAGACGAGATCGGGCTGGCGTTCGTGATCGAGCGCGACCTGCGACAGCGCGAACGATCCCTCGACCACTCCCTCGATCTCGTTCAGCGACCGGGAAAACAGCCCGCCGATGAAGGGCTGATCGCGCAGCCAAGCTCCGACTTCGCTCAGACGACGTTCACCGCCGTCGAGGATGCGGATTTCGCCCATGTTGCCGCCCGTGAACGTGACCGAGGCGCCGTCGAGCGTGCGCTCGGCCGCCCGGCGCGCCGGGTGACCGGCGGCGGTCAGGAGATCGGCCAGCTTCACCTCCTCGCGGCTCGAAATCTGGCCGTGATCGGATGCCGCGATCACTGCATACCGATCCGCGTCGGGCCGGGCGTCGATCCAGTCGAGGATGCGGCCGAAGGCGGTGTCGACGGCCATGAGAACCTCGATCGTTTCCGCGCTGCCGAGGAATTTGTAGTGATAGGACGTGTCGGGCTCGTTGAACCAGATGAGGGCTACGTCCGCATCTCGCCCGCCGAGCACGTGCTCCACGAACACCCGACCGGCATAATCCACCTCGTCGAAACGCGGCAGCGTCCGTTTCGGCAGCGGGCCGAACCGGCTGGTAACTTCCGTGACCGCTTCCGGGGTCTGGGTGAAATCCTCACCGAAGATCGAGAACGTCCAGTGGCCGTTGGCCCGGGCGCGCGGATTGAGACAATAGGCCGAGCCGGCCGAGCCGCTATGGACGACGTCCAGTCGCTTGCCCGCCGCCGCCAGCCGGTCGGCGAAGGTTTCCGCCGTGATGAACCGTCCGCCGGTGGCCTCCTCGGCCAGCCGGATGTCGCCGATGTCGCTGACGTCCAGCACGTGGCCGCGCGCGACCTCGGGGAAGTAGAACGCGTTTCCGACCACGCCGTGCACGGAGGGTGGAGCGCCGGTCGCGATCGAGGTCGTGGCGACCCGTGTCATCGAGGGGAAGACGCTGCGGGCCTCGCGGAACCGGCAACCGCTGGCCGCGAGCCGCATCAGATTGGGCGTCAGTTCGGGCGTGACCATGTCGGGCCGAAGCCCGTCGAACACGCATACGACGATCCGCTCGATCATGAAGGTCCCTGCCCCGGTTGCAGAACTGTTGCGTCACCAGAGCGAGGCCGCCGCGCGCTCGGGCCATTCCCTGTCGTACGCCTCGCCGCCGACGCGCCGGTCGCTCATGTCCGCGAGGATCATGCCGGGAGTCGGCAGCGTCGCCGGGTCGACCTGACGTGCGGGGTTCCACAGACCGGACCGGACGATCGCGCGAGCACATTGAAAATAGACTGCATCGATCGTCACGACGATGACGGTCCGCGGAGCCTTTTCCTCGACCGCGAACGACTCCAGCAGCTCCGGCTCCCTGCTGACGATTGCGCGGCCGTTGATGCGCAGCGTCGTCCCGGAGCCGGGGATAAGAAACAGCAGCGCGACCCGCGGATCGCGCACGATGTTGCGCAGGGTGTCGATCCGGTTGTTGCCGCGCCTGTCGGGGATGGCGATCGTCCGGTCGTCGATCACGCGCGCCACGGCGCGGCGATCGCCACGTGGCGAGCAGTCGAGCCCTTCTGGTCCGCAGGTGGCAAGCGCCAGAAACGGCGAAGCCGCGACCAGAGCCCGGTAATGCGGGGTCAGGCGATCGGTTTCCTTGGCGGTAGAGGTCTCGCCGGGCGAACCGTACAGGGCCTCGAGTTCAGCGACGGTCGAGATCGTCGTCATGGGCTGTGCGCGGGCTCCGTTCGGAACGATATGCCCGCACCCACACCATGTCTTGCCGGAAGACAAGCCCGGATCGACGCGAGCGGCGCTCCGTCGATCCGGGCGAGGCTCAGAGCTGGTAGGCCCATTCTGCGGGCACCCAGCGATAGGCCGAACCGTCGCGGACGACCTTGCCGAAGCCGGGGAACGCGATGTGCGTGCCCGCCATCAGCATGCCGTCGGCGGAGACCATGTCGAGCACGCGCTGGCGCGACTGCGCCGCGACGGCGGGATCGGCGTCGAAGGCGAAGCCGGTCTGGGGGCGCGCCGTGTGGATCGTCGAATTATGGATCGTGTCGGCGATCAGGAGCATCTGGCTGGCGCCCGACGCGACCCGCACGAGGCTGTGGCCGGGCGTGTGGCCGGGCGAAAGCTCGAGCGACAGGCCGGGCAGAACCTCGCCGGCCTTCACACGCCGGGTCCGGGCGGCATAGGGCGCGATCGACTTGCGGGCGGACTCGAAGAACGGCTTCATTTCCGCCGGCATCCGCGACAGCACACCGTCGTCGGTCCAGAAACCGATCTCCTGTTCGTGGACGATCAGTTCGGCGTTCGGGAACCGGGCCGCACCGGTGGCATCCGTCAGGCCCTCGGCGTGATCGGGATGCAGATGGGTGATGATGACGGCGTCGACCTGCGCCGGCTCGATTCCTGCCGCCGCGAGATTCGCCGGGAGCTTGCCGAGGTTCGGGCCGAAAGCCTGGATACCGCCGGCGCCGGTGTCGACGAGCACGGTCCCCTGCGCGCTGTTGATGACGAAGGCGTTGACCGCCGTGGTCAGCTTCTCGGTCTGGCCGACAGCCGCGAGGATGCGCTTCAGTTCGGCCGGATCGGCGCCCTTGAACACGCTCGTGTCGAGATCGATCGAACCGTCGAGGATCGCGGTCACCTCCAGATCGCCGATCTTCTGCCGATAAACCCCCGGCACCTGCCGGGCAGCCAGCGGTGCCCGCGCCAAGGCTGCGTTGCCCAGACCGAGGAACGCGGCGGTCGCGAGACCTCCCAAGAGCATGTCACGGCGATCGATTGTCATCATGTGTGATTCCCCAGTTGCGAACGGGCCGCGGGCCCTCATTGGACGTCGTCGCAGGGCGGGCCTGGACTGGCGATAGATGGTGCTCCGGCCACGCTTCCGCTACGTCCGTGCCCCCGGTGTGGCGCCCATCGGTCAAAAAAACGGCGAGGCTTGCATCCAGTCTCCCACGCGCGACATTACAACAAGGAATGACGTGATTGCTTGACATAACAAGCGCGTGATACGGACGGGAGCGATATAATGGATGCGAGTTCCAGTCCGGCCGGGCGAGGCCGTCGCGCGGGCGCCGATCGAAGCGCCGTCGGCAGGGATAGCGTCGGGGAGAGATCACGCGGATGGGTCGATAACATGAAACCACAACGCGACGGCGCTGCCGAAAGCACCACCCTGACACTGGGGGACCAGCTCTGCTTCGGCCTCTACGCTGCCACCCATGCCATGACCCGGTTCTACCGTTCGGTACTCAGCGAACTCGGACTGATCTATCCGCAATACCTCGTCATGCTGGTCCTCTGGGAGCGCGACGGCCAGACCGTGAGTTCGATCGGGAATGCACTCTATCTCGACTCCGGCACGCTCAGCCCGCTGCTCAAGCGGCTCGAAGCCGCTGGACTGGTGACCAAAAGACGCCAGCGCGAGGACGAGCGTCAGGTCGAGATCTTGCTGACGGCTGCGGGATCGGCCATGAAATGCCGGGCAGCGGACATCCGTGCGACGTTCATCAACCGGGTCGGACGGCCGGAACCGGAGCTGATGGACCTCAGGCGACGGCTCGACGACCTCATGCTCGCCCTCAACGAGCCTACGGACACGGTCTGACGGGATCGCGTTCGGAGCGGCCAAGCCTGCTCGCGGCAAAGCCGACGGCCGGTCTCAGGGACAGATCGTCTTCATGGCGACCGTGACGCAGGTCGTGTTGCGCCGTCCCGTCCGCGGCGCGTCGTCGACGTAGGGGCGCGGCGCATAACCATCCCGGTCGCGCTCGTCCCGATTGCCGCGCAAGCGAATGACCGCGCCGGGACGCGGCTCGTCGATCTCCAGATCCTCACGCTCGCGACTCCGGCGCGCTTCCCGGCGGCGGCGGGCCTCCCGCTCCGCACGCGCCCGCTCCAGCTTGGTCTTGGCAGGATCGGCTTTGGGGTCGGCAGCCTTGTCGGCTGCGGTCGGCGGCACGGCGTCCCGCGCCGCGGGCGCGTTGCCGGCTGCGCCCGGAACAAGGCCGGGCAGCGGCACCACGGCCGGAAGGACGGCCGGCGGAGCCGGCGGCGTGCCCACGATCTGCTTCGAGACTTCGGCGTTCAGCCGCTCCTGAAGCTGGCGCTCCTGCTCGCGCAGGGCCGCCTCCCGTTCCCGTATGGCCTGCTCGGAGGACAGCGGCTGAGCGACTGGCGGCTGGATGCCGGGCGCGAAGGATGGAGCGGCACCTCCGGGGGTAGACAGGCTGTCGAGTTCGCGCTGGGTCCTGGCCAGCATGTCGCGCAGCTCGATCTCACGCCGCCGGAGGGCATCGCGCTGCTGCTGCACGCGCAGCGCCTCCTCCTCGGCGAGGATGCCGTCGAGGCGCTGACGCGCCGACGCGACGTGGATGCTCGCTGGATGCTGCTGGATGAACTGCCGCAGCTGCGCCGCATCGCGGGTGGTGCGGATCGCGTTCCAGGCGTCGAGATCGGCCGCAGCGCGGTTGAGGTAGTATTCGGTCAGCAGCGAGATCGACAGTTCGGGGCGCTGCACCCCTCCGGTTGACGCGAAGACCTCGCCGGTCACGCGTCGGAACATCGTGCCGACTTCGAGCCCGGGCACCTTGATGTGATTCAGCAGCGCGCGCGTGAACGGACTGTTGCGCCCGGCCCCGTCGGCCGCGACGTTGTGCGCCTGGGTGGCGTAGGCGACGATCATGCCCTGGGCACGGTCGAGGGGCGCCAGCCCGCGGACGTTGCCGATCGAGCGGTTGCCGGCCTGGGCAGCGAGACGCTCGGCCAGCGGATTGTTGCGGCACGCGTCGAGGATGATGATCTTGACGCCGCGCGCGCTCTCGAGCGCATCCCGGACGTCGTCCAGCCGGGTCATCTCGAAGCGAAGGCTGACGTCGTCCTCCAGCTTCGCATCGACCGGCATCAGGTAATTGGCGCCCTGATACTGCATGCCGTGGCCGGCGTAGAAGAACAGGGCGACCTCGGAATCGCGCGACTGCCGGGCGAACCGGCTGAGAGCGGCGTCCATCTTGCGCTTGTCGAGATCGGACGCGGTGATGACGTCGAAACCGATGTCGCGCAGGGCCTGGGCCACGTCGTCGGCATCGTTCTTCGGATTGGTCAGAGCGGGCGTGTGCTCGTAGGCGGAATTGCCGACGACCAGCGCAACCTTCTTCTGCGCATGGGCAACGCCGGCCCACAGCGAGCAGGACAGCACGAGCGCGAGCCCGGCTGCCAGAATCTGCATCGCGCGCGACATGATCGCATCCTCCCCGGCACGGGTAGCGAGTAGTCCAACTCACTGCAACTGCGAGATATTTGCCGTGATCGTACAACGGAGGGCGCTCGCGCGCAAACCCTCGCGTCGACGTAGGACCCCACAGCCGACCGCGGGTCAGCCGTCGACGGAAAAGCGCAACAGCGCCGTCTCTTCGGTTCCGTCGCGATGCCCGAGCCGGATCGATCCCTGGCCGTGCAGGATGAACTCCTGCCGGCGCAACTCGATCTGCCGGCCGCCGGGAACGCTCACGAAAGTGCCGTTGCTGCTGTGGTCGTGGAGCACCCAGTTGCCACGGCGGCGCTCGATCGTGGCGTGCCGCCGCGAGGCCCGGCCGTCGTTGACGACGAGGACGTTGTCGGGTTCCCGGCCGATGCCGATCGGGCCGTGATCGGCCTCGAAGGCGTGCGTGTCGCCGGCATAGCTCAGCGCGAGGCGGTCGCGGGACGGAGCGGCGCCGGCGAGGCCGAACTGTTCCGGAAGCACGGTCAGATCGCGCGTCGGCTTCCATACGACGTCGACGATGCCCATCGGCTCCGCCTTGCCGCGGACGCTCACGAGATCGAGCGGCCGGGTCAGCGCCCGACGCTCCTGCGAAAGCAGCGCGGCGAGGTCCGCGGTCGTTATGATCTGCCCGCCATTGGCGAGGCCGGCCATGCGGGCGGCGACGTTCACCGTATCGCCGAAAAAATCGTCCTCCTCGGTGAGCGCCGGGCCGAAGCTGAAGCCGATCCTGATGCGGATGCGCGTCTGGGTTCCCTCCGCGCAGACGGGCGCCGCAGTCTCGATCCGCCGCTGCATCTCGATCGCCGCATCGAAGACGGAGGGCGGGGCCGGGAAGGCCGCCATCAGCTCGTCGCCGATGGTCTTGACCACCCGGCCGCCCTGCTGCTCGACCACACCGCGCATCAGCCCGAGCGCGGCCTCGATCGCCGTCAGCGCGGCCCTGTCGCCAAGGGTTTCGTACAGCCGCGTGCTGCCGACGACGTCTCCGAACAGGATGCCCACGTCGCAGGCCTTGCCCTTCAACGGACCCATCCGCGTCTGATGTCGTGCCGGACCAGAGCCATCCCTCTACATCCCAACCCGCGAGCCTACAAACCGCGCCCAGCAGGACCGTTCTGGCGGCCAGGAGCCTGCGCCTCGCCGAGCTGCTGCCCCGCCTGCATGAAACGCAGCGGATTGAGCGCCTCGTCGTCACGCCGGGTCTCGTAATGCAGATGCGGCCCGGTGGATCGGCCCGTCGAGCCGACACGACCGATCACGGCGTCCGCGTCGACGATCTGCCCCGGCTGCACGTCGATGGCCGAGAGATGGCCATAGCGCGTCGTCAGGCCGTTGCCATGGTCGAGTTCGACCAGATTGCCGTAGCCCCCGGCGACCTCCGCCCGGA
>CAZVMY010000007.1:0-3613 GCA_964628955.1 uncultured Methylocystis sp. | reverse complement strand
CCCGGACCGGCGTGCCGGTCTCGGCCCTGAAATCCATGCCCGCGTGCATCGTGGCCACGCCGGTGAACGGATCGGTGCGCATGCCGAAGTTGCTCGTCGTGTTGTCGTCACCGTCGAGCGGGCGCCGGAAGGGCACGATCGTCGCCAGATCGCGCCAGCGCGCGTAGCCGTCGCGCGTCGCGCCGAACTGCTGCAGGGCATGCTCGAAACTGCCCGGCGCAGGGGTCGATCCGGGAGGCAAGAGCGGCGGTCCCGCCGGCACGCGGGCGGCGGGCAGCTTGAGCCGCGCGAGATCGACGCCGAGTTCGGCCAGAACCGTGCGCATCTCCTGCACGCGGCCGGCCATGGTGGTGGCAAGATGCGGCAGAAGCTGCATCTGACCGGCTTCGACCCGCGCGAGCGAGCGTTCGAGCGAAACGACGCGGTCCTTGAGATCCAGCGGTTCGGCCGCGCCGACGGCCTCCTGGACCTGCTTGCGCGTCGGAACCGGCATGGCGGCGTCGAAAGCATCCAGCAAGACGTCGGACGGCAGCGGATCACGATCCGCGACCGAGAGGGCGTTGAGAAGCGGCGCCCGCGCTGCCCCGCGCTGCGGCACGAGAGGCGCCAACGTCTGTCCCGTGAGAACGCGCAGGAGCTGCTGCCGCGTTTCGAGATCGACCTGGCGGGTGATGATCTCGGCGAGCTGCGATCCGAGACCGTCCTTCTCGGCGCCGGAGCCGCCGGTCGCCACCGCACTGACCAGACGTCGGGTCAGCGTCCGGATGCGATCCTCGGCGAGCCTCTGCTGGAAGGCCTGCTCCTCCTTCAGCGTCGCGACCGCCGCGCGCTCGCGCAACAAGAGGACCGTGGCGGTGACCGCCCAGGCCAGCACCACGGCCAGAACCGTGAGCGGCAGGACCGGCCACCGGCGTGCACGCGCCGGTTTCGACGCCGGCCGCGCCGTCGCGGCAGAGGAGGCGCCGCTCACGGTCGAGGGCCGATCGGACATGGACGCCGCGCCGGGAACGGCGGTGCCGCCACGGCGCGCTTTCAGTCGGGCCGGCTGCATGATGCGCTCCTCCCGCGAAGCCTGACGGCGGCAATATACGCCAGATCGAGGGCCGCGCCCAACGGGCCCGCTCGCTCAGGGCAGCTTTCGCAGAAACTTGCTGGCGAAGATGCGCTTGAGCTGCGCCGGGTTCAGATGGGCCGGATTTCCGGTGCAGATCGCGGCCTCGCACATCAGGTTCGCGGAATCGCCGACGTGGACGGGCGCGAAGCTCGAGCCGAGCAGCACGTGACCGACCTCATGCGCCATCGTCGTCTTGTCGGACGCGTCGGACGCGACCATGCAGGCGGGCCGGACCGGCTCATGCCCGGCGCAGCCCTGCAACGTGCTGCCGTCATTCTCGCGCAGCGTGGTGGCGAAGTAGACGGTGACGTCGTCCGGCTTGACGCCCTGCTTGCTGCCGGAGTTCTGGAGCAGCCGCTGCTCGTCCGAGACCTGATCCCACAGGCAGTCGCCGTCGACGACGGTCAGCGTCAGCGCCTCGCCCGGCGGAAGGCCGACGCTCTGTCCCGACATCATCACCACGTCGATCAGGTACTGGGCGTAGATCTCCTGCATCACCTTGAGCTGCGTGAACTCCGGCACCTTCGGCATGCCGATCGAGCGCATGTGGATCGAGAGCTGATGGGTGAACTTCGGCGGAGTCTCCAGCGCCACCGGCGGTGGGCCAACCGTCGGCAGCAGCGCGTCGAGCTTCGTCATCGTGTCCTTGCCGGCGATACCGTCGGTGCCGAGCCCGGTGCGGGCCTGGAACTCCCAGACCCGGCTTTCGGTCTCACCGCCGAAGATGCCGTCCGGCGTTCCCGACTTCTTGGTGGAAAGCTTCATACCGAGGCCGAGATCGATCAGCGCCTGCTGGAGGATCCTGACCGCCTCCCCGGAGCTGCCGCGGGTCAGCGGTGGCGAGTTCACGGCGGCCTGCTGGAGTCTCTGGTTCTTTGCGAAGCGTTGCGATTTCAACGTCATGACCGTCTCCTCTCGATTGTGCAGGTGTGCCGGACAGATTTTGGACCAGTACAGTCTCCCGTTGAGTGCAGCGCGACGCGGAAGCCCCGCGTCGCCGGCGATCGTTCTGGCCGGCGCATTCGCCGGCGGCTGGTGGCGGCATGCAACGCCGTCACGCTAGTCGGTCAGGTCCCACAGCGCCTCGTAGTTGGACAATCCGTAGAAGACCGACAGCTCGGCTCCGCCGCCGCCGACCGGAATATCGATGACGAGGACGTTCGGCGGGTCGCCGGGGTTGATCCCGACGTACTCCTTGATCGTCCGGGCGGTCTTGATCAGCTCGAGCCACTTCTCCGGGCTGGCCTTCAGCACCGATTTGATGCCGATCGGGGTCGAGCCGAGCCGCTTGATCAGTTCGATCAACGGCTTGAGTTTGGCGAGCTTGGCCGGCGAACGCACGAACTTGTCCCACTTGCCGCCGATCGCGACGTTGAAGTCGGGCTCCGCCTGCTGATGGCCGTTAAGGTCGCCCGGACCCTTCACGCCGGTGACGAACAGGATGGCGAAGCCTCCCGACGCGCCGAAGCCGAGGCCAGCCCGGTTGATGGTCGCGCCGACCGCGATCTGCTTGCCGAGATCGTCGAGCGAGAACAGGTAGCCAGCGAGTGTTTCCACTCCGACGACGACGAATTGCGTGCCTGCCTTGCCGGCGATGCCGATCCAGGCGTTCAGCCGCTCGGACGGAGTGTCGGGCACGACCTCGGTCAGCGGCGGTTTCGGACCCGGAATGGGCACATGGATGATGCCTGGCGTGTCGGCTGCGGAGAAGCGGTAGTTCTTGCCGTCCTGCGTCGCCCGGCGGCAGCCGACCTTGTGATGGAGATACCAGTTGATCTCGCGTCCGTCCCGGGTGCGGAAATTGAAGAAGCAGATGTCCATCGCCGACATCCCCGACGATGCCACGTCCGGTCTGTCGGCGATGCTCCACCAGCTGTCGTTGCCACCGACCTTGAGCGGCTTGCTGTTCGGCGGAACGTAATCCATCGCCGAGGGGAGAGGCCTCGGCTCACGCATCAGGACCATTCTGGTCTGCTCCTCGTCAGGTGGGACGGATCGTGCGGGCTGCCCAAGCTCATGCGACCGCGTAGACGAACTGCCCGTCGTTGAGCCCGACGGTGGCGGACGCGACCTTCGTCTTTCCCATGGCGTGCCTGAGGAACTCCCGCGACAGCGCCGGCAGCATCGTGTTGGTGATGATGTTGTCGATCATCCGCCCGCCCGAGTCCGGGTCGTTGCACTGGGCCACGATGTGCTCGACCACGGCCTCGTCGTAGACGAACCGGGCCCTGTGGTTGTCGGCGATGCGCCGGGCGATGCGGCCGAGTTGCAGCCGCACGATACCCGCCAGCATGTCCGACGACAGCGGATAATACGGAATCACCACCAGCCGGCCGATCAGCGCCGGTGGGAACACCTTGAGCAGTGCGGGCCTGAGCGCCGTCCCGAGGTCCTCGGGATCGGGCCGATGGGCGCCGTCCCGCGCCATGTCCATGATCTGCTCGGTCCCGACGTTCGAGGTCAGGATGATCAGCGTGTTCCGGAAATCGATCCGCCGGC
>CAZVMY010000006.1:0-22440 GCA_964628955.1 uncultured Methylocystis sp. | reverse complement strand
TGCGAGTCGAAGGCCGGATCGCGACGGCCGATCACCCAGTGGTTCGGGGTCTGCGAGTCGGGCATCAACGCGGCGATGGCGGCATGGAAGGCGGCGTAGTCGCCCGTGAAGCCGTTTTCCATCACCTGGAGCATCCTGCTGGTGAACAGGCCGTTCAGGTCGCCGTCGCTCGACGTCTGATAGTCCTGACAACCGGAGAGCAGCCGCACCGTGCAGGCGAGCGGGCTGTCGATGTCGCGCGCGACCAGCCACCGCTCGACGTTGCCGGCGAGCACCGTCGCCGTCTTTGCGGCGATGTCGCGATAGAATGCGCGATGCTGCACGACTACGGCGCTGCGCCTCTCGCGCGACAGCGCGCGCGGCCGGGTTGGGAGCATGGCCTGAACTCCCGCATCGACGGCCACGAGGCCGCCGGGAGTCGCGCGGATGACCGAAGCGCTATGGCAGCTGTCGGAGACCACGAGAACGCGAACCCCTTCCCTGAACTTGGACCAGAGCTCGTAGAGCTCGTCGTCGAGCAGTTGTCTGTCGAACAGACACAATGTCTCGTCGCGGCCGTCGTCGTGCTCGTCACCGCTGAAGTCTGGAACGAACGCCCCGTGACCGGCATAGGTGAACAGGAACATGTCGCCTGCCTTCAGCGCGTCCGCCGCCTTCGCGATATGCTCGCGGACGGCTCCTGAGGTTGCCTGGTCATCGAGCAGGACGTCACTGTTGCGGTAGCCGTTCTCCGCGGCGATGGCCGCCATCGCCTTCGCATCGTTGTGGCATCCGAACAGTTCGCACTTCGATCCGTAATGATCCGCATCGACCTTGTTCAGCCCGACGTGCAGCGAGAGCCCCTTGTTTCCCGTCACCCCGACCACGGGCTGGATCCGCCTCGGCCGGCGCAGGACGGCATCGGCCTTGCCGCGCTCCTTGCTACCGGCGGCGGGACGGCCTCGCTCGCGCCGCTTCGGCGCCGCCACCAGCCGCTCGATCTCCTTGGCGAACCGCGCGGCGACCTTCGCGTAGCCCGCATCGTCGGGGTGCAGTTCGTCGTACCATTCGTCAGCATCGACGGTCCCGCGAAGGTCGAGAAAGTGCACGTGCTCGTACCGGGCGATCAGCAGCTTCATCGCGTCGACGAACCGGCTGACGAGCTGGGCGATGATCTGCCGCTGGAGACCCGGCTCGGTGATGCCGCGCTCCGCCATCGGCACGCCGAGCCAGCGCCCCTTTGCCGGAATGGCATTGTCGTAGCTGTGGCAGATCGCCTGAACGCCAGGCGCTTCGCGCGCCAGCTTGCGGAAGATGCGATCGTACTGCCCGATGGCGCGATCGAGGAGCGCCGTGAAGCTCGGCAGGATATACTGCGCCGGCGTCAGGGCCGGATCGAACGGCCGCAGGTGCGTCTTCAGGTCGCCACCTCCGAGCACGTCGTTGCCGCCGCCCGAGAACAGGAGAATGGTGGCCGAGACTCGGTCGAGTTCGCCGATGTATTCGTCCTGATCGAGCATCTGCTCGAGCGTGTCACCGGCCGCATCCAGGCTCGAGATCGCGTATGTGTCGCTCAGGACGTCGATCACGTCGGCGAGCAGCAAAGGGAACTGGAACCAGGAATCGCCTTCCGAGACGAGGATCGGCCCCTCGTAGCCGAAGAGCAGCTTGAGATCGAACGCCGCGCGGCGACGGGCGCGGGCGAGCGCGTTCAGTCCGGGAAGTGCCAGTTCCGAGCGCGCGCGCGCCTCGGCCGTGGTCCCCACCCTCACCTTCGACGGGTCGAAGGTGACGAACGGGCGGAACGGGCCCGAACGCTCCGGATCGACCATGAAGTATTCAGCGAAGGTGCTCTCAGGCACCGTCGGGTCTTGCATGCGCCGGTAGAGTTCCTCGACGCTGATCTTCTCGGCCATGATCCCCTCCTCTCAGGGCTGCGGAACGAACGTGTCGGCGGTTCCTGTCGTCGGGCGCGACTGGCGCGTCCGGTCGATGGCGGCGGCAAGGCTCTGCTCGATCGACCGGTGCCGGAGCACATCCTCGAAGCCGAGGCTGGCAACGTCGGCGGCGACCCTGAGCAGCACGACCTCCGGCCGTCTCTCGCCCGTCCTCGGACCGGCCGGCGGCGCGATCATGAGCCTGTTCGCCTTCGGCACCTCCGGGTGGAAGGACCGCGCCACGAGCTGCGTCCATGATTTCGAGTACGGGCCGACCCGGAGCCGCGCCTCCATCGGCCGGTCGGGAAGGTAGACGAACGAGCGCTCGACCGCCGAACCAGGTTCCGCCACCGCGGCACCGACCGTGTCGAGAAAATCCCGACGGCCGATCAGCGGTGCCACGACGTGCAGCGTCCGGATCGGGACATCCGAAAGGACCGGCCGATCCGGCGCGCCGCGCCGGCGCCAGCGTTCGCAGAGCGCCGCGAGCAGCAGGATTCCGACCCCTTCGGTGAGCACGTGCAGACGTCGGCCGGGACCAAGACCGGAGGCAAGTGCCTCGATCGCATCACCCACGTTGGCGATCCGCTGCGCCTTCGGCCTGACGTCCGGTGCTTCCTCGAGCCCCGCCGCCCGGCGGGCGCTGGCGTGAACGTCTCGCCACAGCGCTCGGCCGACCGGCCGGGTCAGGCGCTCGATGAGGACGTCGCAGTCCCATCCGCTACCACCGACCTGTTCCCAGGCCTGCGTGAAGAGCGGTGACAGGGCGGTCGCGGCGCCCGACAGCAGGTCGTTCGCCCATACGATCGACAGACGATGGATCGCGGCCCGCCGATCTTCCTCGATCCGCTGCGCCGTTCGCAGCAGCACGTCCCCTGTCTCGCTGACGTCACCATGCAGCACGACGAGAACATCCGTGGCGGGAGATGCCGACAGTTCCGCCAGCGTGCCCCTGAAGCCGGTTTCCGTGCTGGGATACGAGCCCGACCCGACCAATCGACCGTCGTCCAGATGCAGGTAGTGCCCGAGCACAGCGAGCCGTCGTGGCTTCCGAACGGGCGGCGGAAACTCGCCGCTCTCGACGAACGACGCCAGCCCGTGCTCCCCGATCGTGAACTGGAAGGCGTCCGGCGTCGGCACCGCGAGCCGCAGCACCCAGGCGTCGAAGACCGAGGACGCCCAGTCTTCGTAGGTCCAGAGCGCGACGCCTTCCAGCCGCGTTCCATCCGCCAGTGCATAGCCACCCCAGTCGCCGCCCCATGAGTTCAGCACGAGGAAACCCCGCTGCTCGAAGCCGACGATCACGAAGGCATGGCCGCCGGGCTCGGGACCGTTCGCGTCCACCGTCCGATCGATCCTGATCACGCCATCGACCGGTGCATCCCAGCCGCGGTGGAGCTGCGCCGAGACATACAGCGCGCCGGCCTCGACCAGCGCCGCGTGATAATCGTTGATGACGGGTCTGACCCGGTAATACGCGCCGAGCGTCACGTTGCGCGCTTCCACCATCACGTCGGGAGCGAGATCGTCGATGCTCGTGGTGCCGATGCCCGGCCCGCGAGCGGTCCACGTCGCCTCGGTCGCGACGCCCGAGTTGAAGAAGCCCTTCAGCCCGGCGCGGAGACTGAACACGTCGCCGTGCCTGGGTGCCGCCATGTCGGCGCGGCCGGCGTCCTCCTCCGCCTGGACCGTCAGGGCCGCCAGATAGAGCATGTCGGCACTCGCCGGGCAGACGTTCTCGATCGACGAGGGATCGGTGCCGGCCTGCAGCGTCTCGAGCCGCTGGATGTCGATCAGCGCCGCCAGAGCATGCCCCACGCAGGTCGGCCGGCCCTGCTGGTCGCGGATGGTGAGGCAGCCCGAGACGGCTTCTCGCGGCCTGAGCGCGGCCGACAGGAACTGCTGCGGCAGTATCCGCAAGGTCGGGCGATACAGGAGATCGCGGACGTCGACGGCATCCCGCCGAACGGGCCGCGCGCGTATGGACGCCGGCGGAATGGTGGCGACGTCCGTTTGCCCGGAGCCCGAAACGGGCTCGGTCACCGCAATGCGGCTGGAACTCCCGCGTTCGTCCACGTCCCTGCCCTCCCGGAATGACCCGTGTCCGCGCGCCACAGCGCGATCGAAAGGAGCCGGGCTCGTGACCCGGTGGAGGCATGATTGTTATGGACTTCGCGTCGGCCGATGCCCGGGCCGCGATGATGCGTCTGGCCGGGCGTTGGCAACCTCTTGCCCTGCGAGTGTCTCACACTTGCGGGTCGAAGGGGAGTCGGTGTCTGCGAACGGCATGGTTGGGCCGAGGCGAAGGCTGCGCTAGAGAAGGCCGCAGGTGTCGTCTGGACGGAGAAACTGATGGACCGTCGCGTTTTCCTTGCCGCGCTCGGCGCGACGGCAGCTTCGGCCCGGAGCGCCCGGGCCGAGACACCCGGCTGGTCGGCGGTTCTCGCTGCCGCGCGAGGGCGCGCCGTATACTGGAACGCCTGGGGCGGCGACGAGCGCACCAACGCCTTCATCGCCTGGGTCGGGGAGGAGGCACGGCGGCGCCACGAGGTGACGCTGGTCCACGTCAAGCTGAAGGATACGGCGGAAGCGGTCACGCGCGTCGTCGCCGAGAAGGCGGCGGGCCGATCGAGCGGGGGCGGCGTCGACCTTATCTGGATCAACGGTCCGAATCTCTACGCCATGAAGAGCCAGGGCCTGCTCTTCGGCCCGTTCGTCGAGCGGCTGCCCAACTGGCCCCTGGTGGATACGACCGGCAAGATATCGAACGTCGTCGACTTCACCCTGCCGGTCGAGGGAATGGCGTCGCCCTGGGCCCTGGCGCAGATCGTCTATGTCTACGACGCACGGCGCACGGAGGCGACGACGCTGCCGCGTTCGATCCCCGCGATGCTCGATTGGGCCCGCCGCCACCCAGGCCGGCTGACGCACCCGACAGTACGGGATTTTCTCGGCGCCACGTTCCTCAAGCAGGCGCTCTATGAACTGGCTCCGGACATCTCCGCGCTCGGCGCCCCGGTCAACGACGCGGCCTTCGCACCCGCGGCCGCGGCGCTCTGGTCGTGGTACGACGCGCTTCGTCCGGCGCTCTGGCGTCAGGGGACTGCCTTCCCCGAAAGCGGCCCCGCGCATCTGCGCCTGCTCGCGGATGGCGAGGTCGATCTCGCGATCTCGTTCAACCCGGCCATCGCCGCGGTCGGTACCGCCAACGGCACGTTGCCGGACACCGCGCGGGTGTTCGTCCTCGACCGCGGCACCATCGGCAACACGAGCTTCGTGGCCATCCCGTACAATGCCGCCAACAGCGCGGGCGCCATGGTCGTGGCAAACCTGCTGCTGGAGCCCGAGGCGCAGGCGCGCGCACAGGACCCGGCCAACATGGGCGCCTTCAGCGTGCTCGATCTGGCGAAGCTGACGCCGGAAGCGCGAGGCTTCTTCGCCGCGCTGCGGTCGAGCCCCCCGCTGCCCTCCAACGAGGATCTCGGCGCCCCTCTTCCGGAACCCCATCCAAGCTGGATGACGCGCATCGTGGCCGAGTGGGAACGCCGCTACATCCGCTGATGCCGTCCGGCACGACGGTGGCCGTGGCGATCGTCGTCCTGCCGATCGCAGCGGGGCTCGCCGGCACGTTGGCTCCCGCCTTCGGCATCATGCCGGCGCTGGGCTTCGGCAGCCCGTCGCTCGAGCCCTGGCGGGCCTTGCTCGCCGAGCCGGGTCTCGTCACGTCCGTCCGGCTGACGGTCGTCACGGGTACACTGGCCACGTTGCTATCGCTCGTCCTCGCCGTCGGACTGGTCGGCTGGGCGGGCCACCGGCGCTGGTTCCGCGCGATCGAGCGACTGCTCGCGCCGCTGCTCGCCGTCCCGCATGCCGCGGTCGCGGTCGGCCTGCAGTTCCTGATCCTCCCATCCGGGTGGCTCGCACGACTGGTCTCGCCCGAACTGAGCGGCTGGGAGCGCCCGCCCGCGATCGTCACGGTCGGAGATCCCTGGGGTCTGGCCCTCGTCGGCGGGCTCGTTCTCAAGGAAGTACCCTTCCTCGTGCTCGCGATCCTGGCTGCATCGAGACAGGCCAACGTCGCCGACACGCTGCGTGCGACCGCCGCGCTCGGCTATGGGCACGCGCGAGGCTGGCTGTTTGCCGTGTTTCCCGCGATCTATCGCCAGATCAGACTGCCGGTCTGCGCGGTGCTGGTATTCTCCCTGTCGGTCGTCGACGTGACGCTCGTCCTCGGACCGAGCCACCCGCCGCCGCTCGCGGTGCTCGTCGCCCGCTGGTTCGCCGATTTCGAGCTGACGCGCTACCCGGTCGCCGCCGCCGGCGCCACGCTGGTGCTCGTCGTCGCAGCCTGCACGCTCGGTTGCTGGCGTCTCGGAGAGATCGCGGCCGGCGAAGTGGGACGCCGCCTCGCGCGACGCGGCTCGCGGACGGGCGCGCTCGATGGCCTGATGGCGCCTGCGGCGATCCTCGCGCTGGCGAGCGGGTTGGCTGGACTGTCGGCGATCGTCGTCATGGGCCTATGGTCGGTGGCCGAAACCTGGCGCTTCCCCGATGCCTGGCCGGACGCCTGGACCCCGCGCACCTGGCTGATGCAGATGGCGCCGGCCGCTGCCGTCGCCGGGACCACCGCCGTCGTGGCGCTCGCCTCGACGATCGTCTGTGTCGCCGTCGTGCTCGCCGCGCTCGAAAGCGAGGCCGCGCGCGGCGGCGGGCCCGACCGTCGCCTGTCGCTCCTGCTGATTCCCCTGTTCCTGCCGCAGATCGCGTTCCTGTTCGGGGCGCAGGTGCTTCTGCTGCATACCGGCCTGGATGGCACGCTGGTGGCCGTCATCGTTCATCACAGCCTGTTCGTGCTGCCCTATGTCTGGCTCGCCCTCGCCGATCCGTTCCGCGCGCTGGACCCCCGCTATCGTCGCACGGCCGCGATGCTGGGGGCCGGCCGCGTCGGCACGTTCTTCCGCGTCACGCTGCCGATCCTCGCCCCGGCCGTCGCGATCGCGGCGGCGATCGGCGTCGCAGTCAGCGTCGGGCAATACCTGCCGACAGTGTTTGCCGGCAACGGACGGATCGCGACGCTCACGACGGAAGCCGTGGCCCTCGCGTCGGGCGGAGATCGCCGGGTACTCGGCGTCTATGCGACCTTGCAGTCGCTGCTTCCGCTTGCAGCGTTCGCGCTCGCGCTGGCCCTTCCGGGATTGCGGGCCCGCCGAACGACAGCGATCACGGACCAGTCGTGAGCGAGGGTCTACATCTCGATGGCGTGACGCTGAGCGTCGGCGGCCGGGTCCTGACCGACAGGCTGGACCTGTCTATCCCCGCCGGCGCGGTGGGGACGGTCATCGGCCCGTCCGGCTCTGGCAAGTCGAGCCTGATCGCGTTCGCCGGCGGGTTTCTGGATCCGGCTTTCGCCGTCTCGGGACGCGTCCTCGTCGGCGGCACGGACGTCACCGCTCTGCCCCCGCAGCAGCGGCGGATCGGGACGCTGTTTCAGGACGACCTGCTGTTTCCGCATCTGTCGGTCGGCGACAACCTCGCCTTCGGCCTGACCGGCCGGGTGCGCGGCAGGGCTCGGCGGCAGACCGCTGTCGAAGCGGCGCTGCATACAGCCGGGCTGTCTGGCTTCGCGGATCGTGACCCCGCGACGCTCTCCGGCGGCCAGCGCGCCCGGATCGCCCTGATGCGGGTGCTTCTCTCGGAACCGCGGGCGCTTCTGCTCGACGAGCCGTTCTCCAAGCTCGACACGGAGCTGCGCACGGCATTTCGCGCGTTTGTCTTCGGACATACCCGGAGCAGAGGCCTTCCCGTGCTCCTGGCCAGCCACGACCCGAGCGATCTCGAACAGGCCGGCGGACCGGTGCTGCGACTCGGCTGAAGTCTCAGCGCGGGACGAGACGCGGCGCGGCGACGAAGAAGAGTAACGTCAGCATGGCGTAAACCACGCCGGTGATCGCGAGGCCGCTGGTGGCGCCGAGCAACGCGATCGCCTGTCCCATGACCACAGGTCCGAGCATCTGGCCGAACTTGTCCGCGGCGCGCTGAACGCCGAAGGCGAAGCCGGGACCGAACCGCTGAACCCTTTCGAGGCTCAGCGCATAGGACGATTGCGCCGCCTGCGTGATCGAACCGGCGATGCTGAGCAGGATGACCGCGAGCAGGATGCCGCTGACGCTGCTGTCGATCATGAGGTATGCGAAACCGGCTCCGGCCGCGAGACCGCCGACCGGGATGAACGCCTTCTTGTTCGGCTGGCGATCGATGAACCGGCCAACGACCGGACCGAGATAGATGACCGACAATCCATACGCCATCAGAACGCGGCCGATGTCCGAACCGGCGATCCCCTGCCCTTCCAGATAGATGGGCAGCGCGAAATAGAGCAGGCCGACCTGTGCGATCGAGAAGGGGATGACGCTGCCCAGCAGCAGCAGGCCGAAGTCGCGGCTGGCCACGAGCTTCACGATGCTGCCGGTCGAGACCGCGGGCGTGGCCTGCGATGCTCTGGACGCTTCGGCCAGGGCCGCCTGTCCTCCCAGACGGCGGCTGAGCAGAATCGCACCGCCCAGCGGCAGCACGAGCAGCGCGCCGCAGGCCCAGAACACGGCGTTGTAGCCGAATTGTTCGGCCAGCATGCCGCCGATGGCGCTGCCGGAGAGATGGCCGGCATAGATGCCCGCGATCAGCTTCGCGAGCGTCTCCGCCCGTCCCGTCGGCGTGGTCCGCAGGATGACGAAGCTCTGGATGCCGATCCAGGCGAAGCCGTAGCCGGCGCCGACCAGTGCCCGGGCCGCGATGAAGGTTTCGAGGCTGCTCGTGAGCGCCGATCCGAGCTGACCCAGCCCGGTGAACGCCAGGCCCAGGAAGATGGGCAGCGCACCGCCGCGGCGATCGGTCATCGTGCCGGCGACCAGGGCCGTGATCAGCGCGAACAGCATCTCCGCCGAGATCGGCAGCGCCATGCGCGAGTTCTCGGCGACCTGAAGCCAGTCGGCCGGCAGGTTTCGCGCGTAGAGCGGCAGGAAGGAGATCGGCAATGCCCAGGCGAAGACGAACGCGCCGATCAGCGCGCGGCCAGACTTGCCCACGACGTCCTCGCGATGCTCGGCGTCGCTGCGAACCGCGCTCCCCGGAGAGCCCGCCGATCCGCCGGTGCGCGGCAGCGTGAGCATGAACAGCAGGAACAGCTCGGCGACGATGATTCCCGAGATCAGCGCCACCGTAGCCGCGTCGAAGATGCGGTGGACGACGCCCGCACCGAGCCGGTCGGGATCGAGATTGAAGACGAGTTCTCCTCGTCGGCCGTCCGGTTGCGCTCCGTCGGCGCCCAGCGGCAGGCGGATCGCGAGATCGGTGCTGGCTGGTGCGGGCGGCGCCCGCTCTGACACCGGCAGGGCGCCGCGTGCCCCGGCGCGGTTGAGCACGCGCCCGCTGGCATCCACGATCTCGATCGTCGCGACCTCGGGAAACGATCTGACCACGCGCGCGAGCGGCTCCTCGACCCTGTTGAGCGAGGTGATCGCGATGCCGCGCCGCAACAGGCTCTCGATGTCGCGGCGGATACCTTCGCCCAGGAACTCGGCCGTCGAACGCGTGACCGTCAGATACGTCGAGCGGAAGGTCGAGATGGTCGAAAGCGCGTAGAGCGACTGCGCCAGCACCACGCCCAGCAGAGGAATGGCGAACAGGATCCATCGCGACGTCCGCGCGATGTCCACCCGTTTGGCCAGCAGCGCGAAGGCGATCACCATCGCGAGCAGCGTCAGGGTCGTCGTGAAGACGAGCACGCGAACGTTGGCGAGGACGGCCTGACGTGCCGTCGCGCCGATCACGGCGTCGTCCATGCGCACCACGAGCGCGCCCGCGACCGTGCCGTCGCGCAGCTTGATGGGCAGGACCACGATCTGGCGACCGTCGAGGACGGCGGCGACCACACCGCCGCCGAGCACCCGGCGCTGGCTCACGCCGCGCGGCAAGGCCGCCCCCTCCGGCACGACGAGAGCGGCCGGGACCTGCAACGTACCCTTCAGGCTCTCGATCGCGGTGCCGTCCGGCAGCACGATTGCAAGGTCGTCGGCCTCGGCCAGCCCGGTGTCGAGTTCCGTCAGCAGTTCGCGCATGCCGAGGAATTGCGACAGCGTCTTGCCGAAGCGGATCGCGTTCTCGATCTTGGCGACCGCCCCCGAGCCGATCACCTCGACCTTGGCGATCGCGGTATCGGTGACGAGCCTGTCAAGCGCGGCCAGCGTCAACGCGCCGGTCAGCGCCTGGGCGACGCAGAGAATGGCGAAACAGGCCGCCAGCAGACGGACGAGAAACGCCCGCGCAGGTTTCGCGAGTCCGAGAAACCGGCCGCCGCGTTCGTCCGGCGGCCCCACTTCCGACGAATCGTCCCCTGGAACGACCGCAGCCGCGGCCGACGACGTGGCCGCTACGGCCGCATCAGGTCGCGGCATGGGTCACGGCCTCGTCACGGGTCGAGACCACGGTCAGGATCTGCAGGAAGCCGCTGATCGTGAAGACCTCCTCAACCGGCTCCACCAGACCGCACAGCACGAAGCGGCCGCCGAGCTGTTTCAGCCGCTTGGCGACGAGCAGGACCACGCGCAAGCCCGCGCTGGATACGTAGCCCACGCGCGACATGTCGAGAACGAGGCGGCTCGCGCCGCCCTTGATGTGCGAGGTGATCTGTTCGTCGGCCGGACCCGCGCTCGTACTGTCGAGCCGCCCGTCCGGCGTGAGCACCAGAACGGACCCGACCATCGTGACTTCAATCAGCATGGCCCGCCCCCCGCGGCCGGAACATCTTCGACAGAACCCATGTGCGGCAGGACGACATCGCGGCAGGACGACATCGCGGCGAAACCACAACGCGATGATAACGACAACGCGGTTATGACGCGGCGCTGCGACAGTGCGTCCGAACACGACGGCGTCATAGTCCCCCGTGATTCACATTTTGCGAAGAGCCAAGCTTCATCGTGAGCGTCACGATGTTCTGCCGTCCCTCGCGTCGGTACGAAACCTGATCAATCAGTGTCCGGACGAAATGAATGCCGAGACCGCCAATCGGACGATCGTCCAGGGCCGATTCGAGATCGGGCTCGGGAGCGGCCAGGGGGTCGAACGGCGCAGCCTCGTCCGTCAGCTCCACCTCCAGCGAATCGCCACGGCGCAGCACGCGCACCTCGATATTCTTGTCGGGCTGGTCCTTGTAGCCATAAAAGATCGTATTGGTAATCAGTTCGTCAATTGCCAGATTCAAATGATTGAGGATCTTACGCTGTATATCCGAATGACTCGCCAGCTCGTCAAAGAAGTCGGCAAGCTTCCTGATCTCCGACCGGTCGCTCTTCAGGGAGAGATCGATCTTTTTTATCAACATGCTGCCGTCCCGGCTATGCGCGCCACTGCAACCTATACTAAAGAGTCGGCAAGGCAAGGTCGATCGGCGGCGACGATCGGCTCGAACGGGGCGCCTCATGTCAGCGACGGTTCACGACCAAGGCTCGCCGGGGATCGGCGTCGAGCTGGAGATGGTTGCGGCAGGTGGTGCCGCGCTGTCCAGCCACGCGGCAGGACCCTATTTCAGGCGTCTGGCTGAGCGACGGCGCGCCCGCGGGCTCGATGCCGTACTCAAGCGGATCGGTGGCCGCGACGTCGCGGTGGCCACCGGCGACGTGTTCAGCTCCATCGACAACGCGTTCAACAATCTGGAGAGCGGCATCGGCCCGCTGACGGCCGGTCCGCGGATTCTCGAGCGCCTCGACGCGGCGATCAACGCCGAGCTCGCGGAAGTGCTGGCCGTTCTCGCCGAGGAGGACGCGACGGTGCTCAACTTCTCCGAACATCCGACGGTCGACATCACCGAGGAGTTCTACCGCGGGATGCGGGCGCCCAAGCCGATCTACGATTACTGGGTCGGACACAGGGGCTGGCGCCATTCGGTCGGCGTCGATGCCAAGGCCCAGAACGGCTCGAACGTCGACGTCCGGCCGCACGACGCCATCCGCCTGCTGAACGTGACGCTGGCGCTCGCCCCGGCCTTCATCGCGCTTTACGCCAACAGCCCGTTCGAAAGCGGACGTCTCACGGGGCTGAAGGAAAACCGCCTGACGATCTGGCGGCGAATGTTCGCGGCGACGCGGTTCCCCGGCGACAACAAGCTGCGGGAGACGCCGGCGAGGCCCTTCCACGACATGCGCGACTACCTCTCCTGGACCTTCGGCGAAGGCACCGCGATGCATATCGTGCCGACGGTTTCGGGACTGGACTACAAGGGGATGGCCGACGTCGTGCGCATCGCCGGCGATCCGCCGCTGCTCGGCTTTCTCGCCGGCGGACCGGCACCGGGCGTGCTTCTCAGCACCGGTGCAGACGTCATGATCGAACCGTCCGTCGCTCATCTCGAGTTCCTGCAGTTCTCGCATTTTCTCGATTCGCGCATTCGCTGGCGTTTCCGGGAAACACCCGGGCTCGATGCGTTCTGGTCAGCGTTCTACACCGACGGCGGGCTGGAGGACCTGTTCGCCGGTCATGCTCAGTGCTGCTACGTCGAGTTCCGCGCGACCGGCGCGAATTATGCCGATGCCGCGCTGGCCCGTGAGGCGGACGAAGCGGTCCTCGCCTCGGTCGCGATCTCGCCGAGCGCCCTGATCTACGGCCTCGCGACGAGGCTTGCCGATGCCGAGTCGCTGGTCCGGCGCTGGGGCTGGACGACGCTGCTCGGCTTCCGCGACGAGGCGATCGCACAGGCCCTCGGCGCCGCATCCGATGGTTGCCGGATCGCCGATCTGTGCCACGACGTCCTCGAACTCGCGACAGACGCACTCACTCCGGCCGAGCGCTGGATGCTCGCCTATCCTCGCCACGTTCTGGACACCCGAAAGACGGGTGCGGATCGGGCGCTCTCCGCCTTCGAACGCGGCAGCGGCGACGAACGGACGCGGATTTTCGGCCTGATGTCCGACCGGGTCGCGCTGTCGCCGGAACGGATCCGCGCCGCCGCGGTTGCCTGATCCGGAGACGATGATCGACCGCTCAAGGTCGGGGAATCGGCGCTTCCTCGATCGCCTCGTAGATCTCGTCCGCGGCCAGCATGAGATCGACCGGCGGATTGAACCCGACGAGTTGTGCGGTCTTGAGATTGATCGCGATCTTGGCGGGGTCTTCCCAGCGCTGCCGGATCTGGCGCGGTTTGGCCCCATTGAGGATCTGGCCGATCGTCTGGGCGTGGAACTGGCCGACATAGGAGAAGTCGGCCTGCGCGATGCTCACCATGATGCCGCGGCGAACCTCGACTGAGCCCAGCATCGAGAAGCTCGGCACCCGCGCCTTGGCCAGCGCCGACCAGATGTCCGGCATGCTGCGCGCCGTCACGCCCCGATGGACGCTGACATAGATCGCGTCGACCATGCCGGCGAGCTTCCGGTAGCACTCGACCGCACCTTTCTCGGCTTCGGCACGGCTCAGACCATTGAAGGGGGCGAAGCAGGACACGATCTGGAAGCCGCGTTCGCGCGCAACCTCCTCGACGGCCGCAACGCCGCCGAACGTCCGGCCTTCTGGCGAATCCTCGTAGACGATCCCGAGCTTGCGGAACGGCAGGATGTCGTTGAACAGCCGGAGCTGTCGCTGGTAGCGATCGGGTTCGACCTTGGCGTGGATGTGGTCGAAGCCGCTGTCCTCGACGCTCCTGATGATCTTCGCGGACAGCGGGTCGCTCGTCGACGCCACGACGGTCGGCACGGAGTGATCCGCATTCGCGAGATCCTGACCGGCCCAGGTCCCCATCGCGATCATGAGGTCGATATCGCGCGTCTGGCTCAGGCGCTTGATCAGCCCCGCCTTGACGAGCGGCCGCTTCTCGGGGTCGAAATCGCCGGCCGTCGTGTAGGCATCGGGAACGAATTCGAGGAACCGCGAGCGCGCGTTCTGGGTGAGATAGCGCCAGAAGCCCCCCGCCTCCGGAAACGGCGCGCGCGGGATGTCGAGGGACTCCATCCAGCCAAGCTTGATGAGCGAGCGTACCGTCGCCTTGGTGATGTCCTCGTAATCGGGAAACTGGCCGCCCTCGTGATAGCCGATCCGCCACCGGCTGCCGTCGGGCTTGGTGACGGGCGCGAACGGCAGCGCCGAGGCCTGTGCCGCACCGGGTTGGGCCTGCGCCCACACGGTCGGCGCGGCAAAGGCGAATCCGAGCAGGAGGGCCGTTGCAACGGCCAGCGACGTCAGGAGCTTGGCACTTCGGCGCATTGTTCTAGAACCCTGTTGTCGCGAGCGTTATGAGGAGCGTTCGTGACGAGATCAATCAGCAGAACGGTTAAGTCGTCGGCCTGCGGCGCGCCGTCCACGAACCGTTCGACGGTCGCGAGAAGTCCGCGCAACGTCGCGTCGGCGCCCTGGCCGGCGAAAGCGGAAAAGGCCTGCTCGGTCCGGCCTTCCCCGAACAGGGCATCGTCGGGATCGAGCGCCTCGGAAACGCCGTCGGTATAAATGGCGATCAGCGATCCTCTCGCCACCGACGTCTCGAAGCTCAGATAGGTCAGGTCCTCGACCACGCCGCAGGCTGGTCCGCTCAGCCGGCCGATCCGTTCGAGCGTCCCGTCTGGAGAAACCACCACGGCCGGGATGTGGCCCGCGTTCGCGTAGTCCAGGCGCCCCGTCGCGAGGTCGATCAGCCCGACGAACAGCGTGACGAACATCAGGTTCGGATTGTTGTGCGACAGCTGGGCGTTGATCGCGTCCAGCACCCGGCCGGGCGATCGCTCGGTCCGGACCGAGGCGCGCAGCAGCGTCTTGGCGACGGCCATGATGAAGGCGGCCGGGACGCCCTTGCCGGATACGTCGCCGATCGCGAAGCAGAGCGTGGTCTCGTCGACCATGAAGACGTCATAGAGATCGCCCCCGACTTCCTTCGCCGGAATGATGGTCGCGCGCACGACGACGTCCTGCCGCGCACCGACCTCGACCTCGATGTCGGGCAGAAGCCCGAACTGCAGGTCGCGGGCGATCGCCAGTTCGCTCTCGATCCGCTCCCGCGCGGACGTTTCCCGCATCAGGCGCTGCACGTTGTCCTGGAGCTGGCCCTCCATGAACAGGAAGCTTCCCGCCAGACGTCCGACCTCGTCCGAGAACCGCTCGGAAAGCCCGGCGATGGCGGGACGCTCGCGCGGTTCGGCAGCCAGGTCGCGCGTGGCGAACGATCGGGCATAAGCGGCCAGCGTCTTCAGCGGCCTCACCAGCCGGCTCGAGTAGTAATAGGCCACGGCGAGTCCGACCAGCAGCACGGGCAGGAAGACGGCGATCTGCTGCGTCACCAGTGCGCGCGCCGGCGCGCGGAAGTCGTGACGCGGGACCATTGCCGTGATGAACCAGTCCAGCGACTTGAAATAGGTGACCCGCATCTCCCACGGATCGTCCGTCTCGCCCTCCGCCGTGAACACGCCGGCCCGGACGCCATCGGGCGCCGCGACGGCCTCGATCTCTTCCAGCAGGGTCTTCCCGGACACGGCATCCCGGGCCGTGACCAGCCGTCCAGCCCTGGCGGGAGGCGAGACGATCACCGTCCCATCGTTCTGGGTGATCATGACGAAGCCCGACTGCGCCAGCGCGAGCTCGCCCAGCGTCGACGACAGCGAGCGCACGATCTCGGCGCGCTTCACGTTGACGTCGTTCTCGATGTCCTGGACGTCGTCCGCGATGACGAGAGCCCAGTCCCAGGCCCGGTTCAGCATGAACAGCCCGAACTTGGCCTCGAACCCATCGCCGGACAGCTTCGGCCAGCGATAGGTGGCGAAGCTGCGTCCCGTCGACTCGACCTCGGCCAGCATCGCGGCCGCGACCGGCCGCGCCTTGAAGTCGCGGAAAGGCGACAGATCGCGCCCGATGCCCGACGCGACCGGATAGCTCAGCGCCTTCAGTGTGCGGTCATAGACGAACGCGTACTGGCCGCCACCGAGCTTCAATCCACCGACCCAGGCCAGCGCCCGCCGCTGCGCCTCCTCCTTCGGCAGGACACCTTCGTCGGCCAGCGTGACGAACCCGTCGACGCCGCTGCGCAACATGTCGCCCAGACCTTCCAGCCTGGAGCGCCGCAACTGGAGCGTGTTGAGCTTGTCGCGCAGGAGGCCATCGTACCGCGTCGACACGTCGAGCTTGACGAGTTCGACGATGGTGCGGGCCGCGCGATCCTCCGTATCGAGCACCGTCGCTTCCACGCCCAGATGTGTCGAAACCATCACGATCCCCGCCAGCGTGGCGACGATCGCGACCATGAGCAGGAAAATCTTGGCGCGAAACGACCGTGGGATCATGAGCCGTCGAAAGTTCCGGGCTGCGGAGCGCCAGCGCGCGCTCTCTGCACCGATTGCATTGATGTCACAGCTTCGGCGATTTTGCGATTGGTATCATCCGTTCAGCCCGTTCCGAGCGGGTCCGTTGACCGCTTGGTGGTTTGGTGCGATCGAAAGGTCACGCTGGAGAGCTCAATGGCCGACGCTGACCAGGCGTTCCTCGAGGACCTGCGCGGCTACTGCGAGAAGCTGGCGGTCGGGGATTACGCGACCATCGACGGGCTGTTCGCGCTGACCGGCAACACGGACGCGCCGCCGATCGTGCAGGCGCTCGCCGAGGCATTCGGCAGCATGGCGGTGCAGATCGAGGCGCGTGAGTACCGGCTGACCGAGATGCTGGCCGATCTGCAGGATGCGCATCGCCGGCTCGAAGCCGTCCACCAGGCCGTGGCCAGCGAGAACGTCGCGCTGCGCGGCGACGTCGCGAGACTGAAGATCGAGATCGACGAGGCGCGCAAGGACACCGAAGTCAGCGAGATCGTCGAAAGCGATTATTTCCAGATGCTGCAGGATCGTGCGCGTGGCATGCGGGAGCGGCACCGCCCGTGAACCGGCTCGACCTCATGCGTGTCCGCAGGAGCCGGCAATGACGCTGTTCGTATCGACCCATTCCTACCGCGGCGGGACCGGCAAATCGAACACGACCGCCAACCTCGCCGCGACCCTCGCCGGCCGCGGCTTCAAGGTCGCGATCGTCGACACGGACATCCAGTCGCCGGGCATCCACGTGCTGTTCGGGGTCGACCACCAGCGCCTGCAGTTCACGCTGAACGATTATCTGTGGGGGCGCTGCCGGGTCGAGCAGACCGCGGTGGACGTCACGAGCGCAATCGTCGACGCCGGCGGCAAGCCGATGATCACCGGCGCTGGCAAGGTGTTGCTGGTCCCGTCGAGCATCCGCACGGGCGAGATCGCGCGCGTGATCAAGGAAGGTTACGACGTCGGGCTGCTCAACGACGGCCTGAGGGATCTCGCGTCCCGGCTGGCGCTCGACGTGCTGCTGATCGACACCCACCCGGGCGTCAACGAGGAGACGCTGCTGTCGATCGCGATCTCGGACACGCTGCTGCTGATCCTGCGGCCGGACCACCAGGATTACCAGGGCACCGCCGTGACCCTGGAACTCGCGCGCCGGCTGGAGGTCCCGCAGGTGCTCCTGATCGTCAACAAGGCGCTCGCGTCGTTCGACTTTCGTGCACTGTCGGAGCGCGTTGCCTCCACCTATCGCACGCCGGTCGCGGCTGTCCTTCCGCTCAGCGAGGACATGGTCAGGCTCGGCAGCGGTGGCCTCCATGCCATGCTGTCCCCGTCCTCGGCCTACGCCGACGGCATACGGGCCGTGGCCGAACTCGTGATCCCCAGGGACGGAAGCGCCATCACTGCCCGAGCAGCCGGTCAGTGAGGGTCCGGCCGAAGTAGAGGCCGCGGAACTGCTCGGCGGTGGCCGTCCGCCGATCGCGGTCGAAGGTCAGCGCCCCGTGGACCGCGCGCCAGGGACCACCGCCGAGCCCTCGCGGCCGCTCGAGTTTCATCTCCCGATCACGGGCGACGTTGCTGATCTCCCGGCCATAGGGCCTGTTTCCGGTCAGCATCAAATACGTCAGACAGCCGAGAGCGTAGATGTCGTCGCGCGGGTCGCGCTGGGCGCCGTCGAGCAGTTCCGGGCTCGCATAGCTCAACGTCAGCCCGTCCAGTGATTCGATGTCGAGACCGGAGCCGCGGATGGCGCTGGCGATGCCGAAATCGAGCAGCTTGACGCCACCGTTGTCGAGCACGAACAGGTTGCTCGGCTTGATGTCGGCATGGATGATCCCGCGCTCGTGAGCGTAGGACAGGCCCCGGCACAGGCCTTCGACGACACGGGCCGCGAGGTCCGTTCCCGGGCGTCCCTGCGGCGCGTCCCGCAGTAGGGCGTCCAGCGGCTTGCCCCTGAGCAGTTCCATGACGATGAAGACGTCGTCCCCGTCCCGGTCGAAGTCGTAGACCGTCACGATGTTGGGATGCGCCAGTTCCTGCGTCTTCCGCGTTTCCGCCTCGAGCGCGCGCGCCGCTTCGGGGTGTGATTGGAAATCGGCCGATATGAGCTTGATCGCAACGTAGGGCTGTGCGTGCCGCGCCTCCAGACGCCGTCTGTCGACGGCCTGGAAGACGGTGCCCATGCCTCCCCGGCCGAGTTCCTTGTCGAGGATGAACCGGTCTTTCAGCATTCTGCCGATGCGCGCATCGCCGTAGCGGCCGAAGCTGCGCTTCGGTTGCGCGCCTCGCGGTTGTCCCCCGGCCGCGTTCTCGGCGTCACGGCGGAAACGCATGCCGCGGAAGGCGGCAAGCTGATCGTCCAGCCCTGAATCGGGGCCGCGGGCGGTCGGACCGGAGCGGTCCCGATACTTCCGGTAATCCTCCACGAAGCCGCTGATCACGGCGCGCTCGACCGTATCGCGGGCGCTGTCGCCAGCGGCCGGATCAGGAGCCGGAGCGCCGCCCGGCGTCGCTCTTGGCCGGGTGGGTGGATCAAGCGCTGCCGCCGGCCCAGCGGTGCTTGCGCCTTCAGCAGCCGGCATCGCGACCGCGCCCTGGATCAGGATGCCGAGATCGGCCGGAAGCCGGCCGGTGTTCACCAGATCCCTCACGGCCGCGTCGAGGAACAGGACCGCCGACGGATCGTCACGCGCGATCTGCCGGAGCGCCTCGGTCAGGCGGTCGAACGGAAGCCGCCCGGCGAGGAACGCCTGCATGCGGCTGTCGATATCGACCATGATGGACATTGCCGCGAATATAGACCGCGGGAATGCGCGATCAAACCGGCCCGCGTCTAAGCGTTTGCGGCGGCTGGATCGCATAGCGGCGCAGTTTCTCCACGAGGCTGCGCCGCGAAATCTGGAGCAGCCCGGCGGCACGGCTCTGGTTCCAGCCGGTCTCGCGCAACCGCGCCTCGATCACCACGGCCTCGAACTGCTGCACGCTGGTGCGCAGCGCCGCGCCACCGGCGAGAGGCCCGACCGGGACGGTCTGCTGCACCGTTTCCTGGCCGATTTCGGCGGGCAGGTGACGCAGGTCGATCTGCTCGCCCTCGTCGATCAGCAGCACGGCACGTTCGAGGATGTTCTTCAACTCGCGCACGTTTCCGGGGTAGCGCCACCCCGACAGGGCATCGAGTGCGCGCTGCGTCAGGCGCGGCGCCGCCCGGCGGTGCGCCGCGGCCGCGCGCGCCAGGAAATGCTCAATGAGCTTCGGCACGTCGGAGTTGCGCTCCCGCAACGGCGGCAGGGTGAGCGGGAACACGCCGAGCCGGTAGTAGAGGTCCTCGCGAAAACTGCCGGACGAGATCTTCTGTTTCAGATCGGCATTGGTCGCGGCAACCACACGCACGTCGACCTTCTCCGTTTTCGTGTCGCCGACGCGACGCATGGAGCCGTCTTCCAGCAGACGCAGCAGCTTGGCCTGGAGCGGCAGCGGCATGTCACCCACCTCGTCGAGGAACAGCGTCCCGCCATGCGCCTCCTGCACCAGTCCGCGTTTGTCGGTGACGGCTCCCGAGAAGGCGCCCCGCTTGTGGCCGAAGAGTTCGCTTTCCAGCAGCCCTTCCGGCAGGGCGGCGCAGTTCTGTGCCACGAACGGCTTGTCGCGCCGATCGCTTTCCTCGTGGATAGCGCGCGCGAAGACCTCCTTGCCCGTCCCGGTTTCACCCAGCAGCAGCACCGCGACCCGCGACGCCGCCGCGCGGCGCATCAGATCGATGGCGCTGCGCATCGGCGGACTGTCGCCGACGACGCCGACGAGCCCCGGCCGGGTCACAGCATCGCGGAGCAGGGAGTTCTCGGCCGCGAGCTCGGTGGCCTTCCGGTCGAGCTGGCGGATGAGCGCCCGGTTCTCCTCGAAGAGGCGCGCGTTCGAGATCGCCACGGCCGCGTGGGCCGCGAACGAGCCGAGCAGCCGCTCGCGCTCCTCGGCGGTCTGCAAGTCGCCCGCGGGCTGATCGTCGAGGTTGAAAAGCTGGAGAACGCCGAGCGTCACTCCCTCCACGCTCCACAGCGGCGTCGCGACCAGCGACGTCGTCCGGAAGCCCACGCGCCGATCGTGCGCCTGCAGCATAGCCATGTTGAAACCAGTATAGGCGTAGATGTCGTCGATGCCGACGATCTTGCCGGTCACTGCGCAATAGACGTTCGGATCCTCGAGATTATACCGCAGCCCGTCGTGATAGACCGGGATCGGCTGCTGCAGCATCGCCGCTTCCGGCGCGCGCTCGTTCTGCGCCACCGCGCAGTTGAGCGCCCGGCCCGTCCGTTCCATGACGAAGATGCGCCCGCCCTCGGCCCGCATCAACCGACAGGCGGCACCCACGACCGCGCCCAGCAGCGCGTCGAGATCGCGCTTGGTGGCAAGGGCGATCGTGAGCGCGATCAGCTCTTCGGCAACGCTGAGCGGGGGTTGCACGCGAGACCTCTTTCGTCAGGGCGGCAAACGGCCGGGCTGGCGGACGGGATGTCGGGAACGCGAACCGGAAGCCGCCGCCTCAGGCGGCGGCGCTCATAGGGGGCTGGCCGGCCGAAGCGAGGCTGTAGGTGAAGTTACCCGCGTCATCGACGCCGACCGTGATCCCGGTCGGCTGATCGTCGCCGCTCATCCGGCTGAGGATCTCGGTGGCGATGTCCGGAAGCAGTGTCCGGTTGATGATGTGGTCGATGTTGCGGGCGCCGGTCTCGACCTCGGTGCAGCGCGCGGTGATCTGGTCAACGACCGCATCGGTGTAACCGAACCGCATTTTCTGGCTGGCCATCAGACGCTTGCCGACCTTGTCGAGCTTGAGCCTGACGATGCCGGAGAGCGCGTCGGCCTTCAGCGGGTAGAAAGGCACGATCTGCATGCGGGCGAGCAGCGCCGGTTTGAAATGCCGCGACAGCGTCGGCCGGATCGCCTCAGTCAGTTCGCCGACGGAGGGAAGCAGATCGCGCGTACCCATCTCGGTGATGAGATCGGTCGCGAGGTTGGAGGTGAGGATGATCACGACGTTCTTGAAGTCGATGATGCGTCCCTCGCCATCCGAGAGCGTGCCCTTGTCGAACACCTGGTAGAACAGGTTCAGCACCTCGGGATCGGCCTTCTCGACCTCGTCGAGCAGCACCACGGAATAAGGGCGCTGACGAACGGCCTCGGTGAGGATGCCACCCTCGCCATACCCGACGTAGCCGGCCGGAGCGCCGACGAGCTTCGAGACGGTGTGCTTCTCCTGGAACTCCGACATGTTGATCGTGATCAGGAAACGTTCTCCGCCAAAGAGCAGGTCGGCGAGCTGGGTGGCGAGTTCGGTCTTGCCGACGCCCGACGTGCCGACGAACAGAAAGACGCCCATGGGCTGACCGGGGTTGTTGACGCCGGCCTTCGCGGCACGCATCCCTTCGTCGAGCGCCGCAATGGCGTTGTCCTGACCCTTGATGCGGCCGCGCAGATTATCGGCCAGCGCGAGGATCGCCGTCGCCTCGTCCTTGACCATGCTGCCGACCGGAATCCCGGTCCAGTCCGAGATGACCTGGCCGATCGCTTCGGGCGTCACCTCGTAGTGCACCAGCGGTGCCTTGCCGCGCACGATCTCGAGTTCGGCGATGGCGGCTGCGAGATCGCGCTCGTGCTGGGCCCGGTCGCCGACGTCCCCGACCGCCGTCTCGGAGGGCGCGCCGTCGCTGCCGACGCCGAGCGCCGTCCTGAGGCCGATCACCTTGTCGACGAGCGCCTTCTCGCGCTCCCATTGCGTGGTGGCGGTCGCCATCTCGGCTTCCACGGTCGCGATCTCGGTCGCGATCTCCTCGACGCGCGGATTGCTCGTCTGGCGCAGGGTCGCCATGTCTCGCTCGACGGCCGCGAGCTCGCGCTGCAGCGTCGCGATCCGCCGTGCCTTGTCCTCGATCACGGCAGGGCGCGTCGACAGGCTGAGCTTGACGCGGGCACAGGCCGTATCGAGCACGTCGACGGCCTTGTCGGGCAGTTGCCGGCCGGAGATGTAGCGCGCGGAGAACTGCGCCGCAGCCGCAACCGCGTCATCGCGGACGTAGATGCCATGGCTCTTCTCGTAAGCGGCACGCAGGCCACGCATGATGGTGATCGCCTCGAGCGCGGACGGCTCGTCGAGCTTGACGAGCTGGAAGCGGCGGGCGAGCGCGGGGGCTTTCTCGAAGTACTTC